>SKXS01000133.1 GCA_007128345.1 Spirochaetia bacterium | reverse complement strand
GTGGAGGCCTCGGGTAATGACCAGGCGATTGCCTCTCTCTTTGATATAGCCGCCCACAGCGGCCGGGTGCGTCTTATCGGGCACTCCATCGGAAGGAAGGTGCCGGTTGAGATAGGGAAGACCATCTGGAAAACCTTGAGCATTACCGGATCAGGCGGAACTAAGGATTTCGGCCAGAGGACTATCCGGTTCATGGACAGAATCTATGACAGATTTGATCTTGGCGCACTGAATACGCACCACTATCCATTCTCCAAACTCCATGAGGCAATGGAAGCGGCTGCCCACCATAAGGCGGATGCGATGAAGGTGATGCTGAATTTCGACTGATACGGGGGAACAAGGTATGGCTAATACAGTTCGGCTGGGAATTATCGGGTTGGGCAGGCTGGGATATGAGCATGCGAGCAACATTCACTACCTCATCCGTGGGGCTGAACTCCATGGGGTATGCAGCGTAGATGTTGAAGAGCTGATTCGGGCGGAACGTGAGTTTACACCTTCGCTGTTGACCCGGGATTATCATGAGATGCTTAATGCATCGGAGCTTGACGGGATTGTGATAGCTACAAACTCCCAGACGCACTGCAGGATTATCTGCGATGCGGTTAAGGCAGGGGTGAGGCATATATTCACTGAAAAGCCCATCGGCATGTCCATGGATGAGATAGATGAAATCGCACGTACCGTGGAAGGCAGCCCGGAAACCATTCTCCAGGTGGGCTACAACCATAGGTTTGATGCGGATCTCATGGCGGCAAAAGCTCAGGTAGACGCCGGCAGCATCGGTGATATCGTACTGGTGAGAATCGAGTCGAGAGACCAGGCGGGCATCGAGGAGTTCATCGTGAAGTTTGCCCCCACAAGCGGGGGATTTATTGCCGACATGATGACCCATGACTACGATACAGCCCGCTGGTTTACCGGCAGTGAAGCAGATACCATATTCGGGGTCGGCGGGGTATTCGCATACGAGGGATTGAAAGCATGTAACGACATGGATAATACCGCCATACTCATGCAGTTTAAGAATGGGGTGATGGTAGTGATAACAGCAAGCAGGAACAGCGCGTACGGGTACCATGCACCTATGGAGGTGTTCGGCACCAAAGGGGCGATATCTATAGGTACCCATTCTTATGCCGGAAGGAACGCCTATATGAGCAGCGAAGGCATCACCCGAAAGTGCGCTTCCTGGTTCTTTGAGTACTGGAGGGATACGTATCGCGCAGAGGTAGAGGACTTTGTCCGGTGTATCCGCGAGCATGACCAGCCCAAAGTGGGTCTGGAAGACGGGTACAAGGCAATACAGTGGGCAATCAAGGCGAATGAGGCGGTGAAACACAAGAAGGTTGTTACCCTTTAGGAGCATACATCTTCACTCAGTGCGCACCGCTGCCTTCCTGCTGCTTACAAATAAGACTGCCATTCCTGTGAGAAAAATAAGTACCGACTGGAATGTAATAGCTCCATGCTCGCTCATAAGGACCGCCAACCCTATGCTTGCTGCGGCATTGATGGATGCATGAAAGAGGATGCAGATGAAGATGCTCCCGGTCCTGCTGTAGAGCCAGGTCATGAAGGCGCTCCAACCGATCCCGGCTAAGGTGAAGAGTAGAAACGAATTCCCATAGTGCGACAAGCCGATCACATAAAACAGCGGCAGGTGCCACAGCGCCCAGATGATACCGATAATGAAGTTTGCGGATATCAGTGAGAGACGCTTAGTCAATACGGGCTGGAGCACACCCCTCCAGCCGACCTCCTCAATACCCCCGAAGATGATGGACGATGCGAACAGCGGAATAAAGAGATACAAAGGCTGTATTTCACTTGCAGGAGCGTAGTCCGGGAAGATGATTCCTGCGCCAAACCTTCCAGCTGATCCCAGCAGCACAGGAATCAGGACCGCAGCCAGGTAGTACAGAAACGGGATCCGGATCCTGAAGATCCGGGAGACAAGTTCCTGTACCGAACCTGATTGAGGAGTCAGTAATACTGCCGCAAATGCCATGATTGTGGGAGCGCTGCCGCCGAGAATGTACAGCGACATGCCTGAGAGATTCTGGAGACTTACTGTCTCCCTGCTTACCAGGAAAGCGAGCAGCCACCAGGAACTCCAGGTAAGGATGAATGTAGACGCTAGGAATACCGCTGTTCTTTTCACATGCACCTCCAGGGTCATTGCTGTTATCAGGTGTAATAATTACCATGCCTGACTTATGTACGCAAGGAGGGTGATGCTGTCACCGGATGGTGTATGGGCCCAGTAGGACTTGAACCTACGACCCACGGATTATGAGTCCGTTGCTCTAACCAACTGAGCTATAGGCCCGCGCAGTGAATAGTATGGAAAATGACGTATTGTGTCAAGGAAAAAACTCTCAAGTGGTTCTTGACTTTTTTTGCGTACAGGTATATGTAAATATTATCTATATGTAATATACATATAGATAGAAGGAGTCACTATGCATGGTCATCAACATGAACACGGCTGCTGTCATGGCGGGAGGCCTGAGCGGTTTCTGGAACCGTGCCTGCTGCTGCTTCTGGCGCAGCAGCCTGATCACGGATATACGCTCATGGAGCGCCTGGGAGTGTATGGATTCCCGGCGGAGAGACCCGACCCGGGAACCATCTATCGGATGCTGAGAAAACTGGAGCAGTTCGGTATGATCCGCTCAAGCTGGCAGGAGGGTGCTTCTGGGCCGGCAAAGCGGGTATACGAAATAACTGAGGATGGAAAGAGCCTGCTTGCATCCTGGAACGATATGCTGAAGCGGAATGTGGAGCGAGTACATCAGTTCCTTCGGGACTACGAAGCCTTTACTGTCAAGGAGCACACCTTATGACGGAGTTTTTCTATATTGCAGCTTTCGGCGCGCTTGCGTTATCGCTTGTAAAGGACCGGGGGAAGACCGTATCTGCGCTGAAGAAGGGATGGCAGGCTCTTGCCCGTATTCTTCCCCAGTTCGTCGGGATAATCCTATTTGTGGGTATTATGCTGGCATTTCTCAGTCCTGAGGTAATCAGCAGGATTATCGGAAGTGATTCAGGTGCAGGAGGAGTCATACTGGCTTCTCTTGTAGGGGCAGTAACCCTGATCCCGGGATTCATAGCCTTCCCAACCGCTTCACTTCTGCTGGGAAGCGGTGCGGGACTTATGCAGATTGCTGCGTTCATCTCTTCACTCATGATGGTGGGAGTTATGACCTTTCCCGTTGAGACAGTCTACTTTGGAAAGAGACTAGCTGTACTCAGAAA
This sequence comes from Spirochaetia bacterium, assembly GCA_007128345.1. Classification (GTDB taxonomy): domain Bacteria; phylum Spirochaetota; class Spirochaetia; order PWKH01; family PWKH01; genus SKXS01. The sequence goes on along the minus strand of SKXS01000133.1, from coordinate 1,396 downwards.
CAGCCTGGCGTACCTCTTTTCGCTCCTGGCGGCATTCATTATCGGTATGGTGGTGGTGCTGTGAACACTATACGGATCAAATCCTTCCTCTTCCCAGCAGCTGCCGCTGCGGCATACGGGCTGCTTTTCCTGGTGAACCGAAACATCTTCAATGCAGCTGTGGAGACAGCAGTCTACGGTACCAGGGAGATGCTCGCTGTCATTCCCCCAATATTCATCCTCCTAGGTCTGCTGGATGTGTGGGTTCCCCGGCATGTGCTTACCCGCTTCATGGGCGAAGGATCCGGCGTCAAGGGCACTGCAGTAGCCTTCATTATGGGATCTGCTGCGGCAGGTCCGCTCTACGGGGCATTTCCTGTAGCATCTGTGCTCATGAAGAAGGGAGCCTCCTTCTTCAATGTCATGGTGTTCATCGGCGCATGGTCAACCACCAAGATTCCCATGTTCCTCTTTGAAATCCAGGCGTTGGGAGCTGCCTTTGCCCTCACGCGGCTTGCAGTGAATATCCCGGGGATAATTATCATTGCCAGGCTCCTGCAGCGGCTGATTTCCAGAAGTGAGCAGGAACAGATGTATCTGCGGGCACAAGCGGCATCTGATTGACGGCAGGTTATTTTCCCATGGTGTTTGCCAAGATCTCATGATACACTCGTGCTAGAAAAATGAACTGCGCAGGAGCGTATTATGCGAAGGATCATCCTGATAGTATGTATACTAGCTGCGGGCATGCAGATCAGTGCCGCAGCGTCGCCTTCCCTGATCATCGGAGAATTCGCCACACATGGTGATATCCTCATGGGATTTGTGCCTACTATGGTAGAGGCGGGGGCGCTGGTGCCGACGGCTGAAGTCGTTCAGGGAAGCCCGCTGAAAACGGGATTCATCATGGGGGGAGGATACAGTCAGCGCATGATCTGGAAGAACGCTGACGGAAGTCCTGGGGGGATGGATGAGTTCAATGTGTGGTCGGCACGATGGAATCTCTTTCTCAGGCAGGGATTCATACGCAGAGGGCCAGACGATGCGGATACCGTGACCGTGTCCGCCGGCATCAGGGGGAGGTGGGAAAAATACACCGGCAACGAGGATACGGTATTCACTACGGACAATCTGGCTGTTTTTCCCGATGCGGGAGACACCGTGTCCAACGAACTGACCGCAGCAGTTTCCGTGAACCTGATGGAAAGAAACGGAATAATTCCGAAAGGAGTATTCGGCATATGCTCAGTAAACTGGGCTCCTCCATTTCTGCTGAATACCCTCCTCGGCACAACGGATTATCTGCTGCTGACTGGTGAGGTCAGGGGATACTACCCGATCATGCAGCGAACAGGTTCCGGGGGATTGAATATCTTTTCGGTGTATCTGGCAAACCGGATGCGTGTAGATACCTTCT
>SKXS01000192.1 GCA_007128345.1 Spirochaetia bacterium | reverse complement strand
GTGTTCAAGGGTTATTGAACCGTCCCGATCCAGGAGACTCCTTGCAAATGATGCAACAAACGGGTGCATATACATCACCAGCATGAAGATCACCCCGGGAGCTAGGAGCAGGATGTACGGAGGGAGCTTGAACTCCCTCCGTTTCAACGCAATACTTTCCATAGGTTACTGGACCCATCGCTCATAAGCTTCAAGGGCGGCTGCATAGTAATCAGCCAATGGGAATGCCAGCCCCTTGGTCTGCAGATCCTGCGGGGTTACATCACGGTAGATGGTGTCGTATGTAGCCTGGGGCACATATCCTTCGAGGTATGCCCCATCAATGCCGGGATACCAGTTGAAGCGCTCTACAATCGCCTTCGCCTGGACTGCCGGGCTTGTGACATACTCGACAAACTTACGGGCTGCTTCAGGATTTGCCGCATGCTTGGGCACAACGAAGTACATAGGCTGTCCGGGCATGCCGGGCTCGGGAAGAATGAGGCGGGTGTCCTGGCTCAGCTTCCCTTCGGCCATATAGGTGAAAAACATGTCAACCCATACAGGCCCCATCCATATCTCACCGCGGTTGAGGGCATCCAAGGTCCCCACGTTTCCTCCGGTAATGGTCACATGCCGGTTGAACTCACGCAGTTCCCTGAATGCGGGTTCCCATGTAGGTATTTCTGCAGGATTAAAAGGTCCCTGCACAGCGTACTGCTCGTACTTGCCCGTCTCGTTGTAGAGCCAGCCGAATACAAATGAGACCCCTGAGGCTCCGCCTTTGATGCCATTGTAGCCGAACTTACCTGGGTTCTCTCTGACCCACTGCTTCAGTTCATCGTAGCTCTGGGGCGGGTTGGTTACATAGTTCGGGTTGTAGGCCAGAGCTGTCTGGCTGTGGAACATGGGGATAGCGTACCCTTCGATGTCCAGGCCCATGGTATTCCTGGCAAACGGTGATGTTACATACTGCCAGGTATCGAGTTCTTTCGCGTAAGGAGCCAGTAAGCCTTCCGGCATAGCCCAGCTTAAGAATACTTCATGCACCATTGCCACATCTACATCCCACACAGGCTTGTTAGCACGCTGTTCCGCCAGCAGCTTTTCAAAGATGAGATTTGAACCCGCATTACCGGGACCGGTATGGATCGTAGTCACCGTAATGTTCGGATTCTGTGCGGTAAACTCAGGACCAAGCACGTTCTGGCCAAGGGCCAGCATGTTTGTGTCACCAGCAGTCATGTAGATGATCCTCGTCCGCTCACCTTCCGCAGCCCCTGCACCGGACAGCAGCCCTGCAGTAAGCAGGAAGATGACGCATACCAAGATATTCCGTTTCATTTTGTCCTCCTTTATTACAAAATGTAATCGCTCTCATTATGAATCATTATTAGTATACACCCAATTGCTCTGTTGTCAAGGAAAATAAGGACAGCTGCGGCATGCAGATCTGCAAAAAAAATACGAAACATAGTGTGGAAAAGTATGCATAGGTAGTGTAGAGTATAGGCAGAGGAGGCGTTGACGGGCTCTATGGAACAGAGAGTGTGCATGATTATCAGCGGACACGTGCAGATGGTAGGATTTAGATTCTACGCGAAAGATGAGGCCAAACGGCTGGGAATCACGGGGTACGTCCGCAATCTGCCTGACAGGAATGTTGAGATCATGGCTGAGGGACCCCTTGATGCCATACACAAGTTTATTTCATCCATGCGCAAGGGCCCTCCCGCATCCAGGGTTGACGACGTAAATATTACCCGGACCGGACCATCCGATGAGACTTTTCCCTCCTTCAACATCAGGTGGTAGCAGCACATCTTCAAGGCTGTACAGCTATGCGCTTCCACATCCAGATGTCATGTTTTCCCAACCCGTTCGCATCGGGTATCACACCGACTATCATATATCCGCATTTTTGATAGAACGCATACGGATGGCGGTTGAGGTTTATAATTGACCTGACAGCATCAAACAGCGGCTCCTTCGTAAAGTCCCTCCCGTACAGGCTCGTCCTCCCGGTTTCATCATCCGTTCCCAGCATGATATTGCTTGCCCCAGCCTCCAGCGCATGCAGCTCCAGATGGCTAAGCAGGAGTCTCCCGATTCCCCTTCCCTGGATCTTCGGGTCTACTGCCATAGGATGGAGCTCCCAGGTTACCTGAGCGTACATGGGGCGGACCCCTCCCCATCCTGCAAGACTCCCGTCTTCTCGCCAGCCCCAGCATAGGTAACGCTCATCCAAGCATTCAGCCACCTCCCTGCGGGCATCATCCATGGTCTTCCATGTCCCGATACCCTTATCAAGAAAAGCCTCAAGAAGAACTGATGCCGCCTCTTCATGTATTTCCGCTCCTGCGGTCTTCAAATCTATGAACATTCCATGCTCCTCATACAGCATAGTATGACAGCACCCTAAGCGATCGCAGGGTGTTCCATCTGCTTGGCCTGCCCGGCGGCTCCATCACCTGATGGACTTTGCCGGGCATCCCGGCATAGAGCAGCCATCTTCCATCTGGTCTACGCAGGGAGGCAAGCAGCTGTAATGCGTCATCCATACGTTCATCGTAGTGCCGTTCCGATTCTCTGGCGCACTCCAATGCCCTGAGCACATCGTATCGCCACCTGCAGGGAAATCTTGGCCTGATCATATGATGATCAATCACCTCTCCGCTCCGATCAGACCGGTAGAGCCGATGGGCAAGCATGAACTCCCACGCAGAATCCTCAGCTTCCCTGAGTTCACCTGCCCGGTACCTGTATCCGTGCTTGAGGTATGAAGCAATCCCCTCAGCTATGCAGATTGTCGTATGCAGTGAGCTGTGCCTGACTTGATGGACCGTACAAACGCAGTTGAACCCTCCGTCTCCCATGCGATGCGAGAGGATGAAGTCCACGATGCTTTTCAAAGACTCTTCTGGGGCATGAAAGTAGCAGGCTGCATTGAGGAACATGCCGCTGACGCACAGCTCGCTGGAGGGTATGGTAACGTGCGGGTTGATTCCCCCGTCAGTCCCCTTGCAGGTGTCAAGCACCACTCTGATGGTTTCCCCAATCGCCGGGTGGTCCTGTGGAAATGCTAAATCCTTGAGTTCCAAAAGAGTGTAATGGGTACAGATCCATTTCGGCTGGTAGTACTTCCTGCCCCAATGCCCTGAATTCTCGCGTCGGGCCATAATGACAGCGCCCCATCCTTCGTGCTGCATACGATTTCTGAGGCTGGGATTCTCATCATAAAGCAGGTCCCTGCATACCTGGTACTGTATGGATACATCGCCAGTGAGCAGCCATGCAAGCAGATCCTCTCCCAGTACCGGCAGATCGTTATCTGTCATGCATACAAGTATACACCCGATGAGCTGATCTGCCTAAGGATACCGCATTTCATGTCTCAGTTCACCAGATTAATACTGCTCAGCCCCTTTTCATAATCACCTGAGCCGTTTACACTAGTATGTACACGAAAGATTTCATGAGGAGGGTAACTAGATGAAAGCCTACGTTGATCCGGATCTGTGCACGGGATGCGAGCTCTGCGTGAGTGTATGCCCCGAGGTGTTTGCTATGGAAGATGATGTTGCCGTTGCGTTTGTCAGTACCGTTCCCGCGGACGCGGAAGAGAGCGCCCAAGATGCGGCGGACCAGTGTCCGGTTGAGGCGATTTCCATCGAGTAAACCCGCGTTTAGCCCCAGGGCTGCCAGAACTGGACTGCAAGGTTGATCCCCATAGCAACCAGCAGCACCCCGCAGATTATGGTCACAATTCCATGCAGTGATTTACCCGGCCGCAGGCGATGCGACAGCCATCCTGCGGCCATTCCCAGGGGGATGAGGGGTGAGACAAGCTTCCCAAGCCCGAAGGAAAATCCATAGAATGCTCCTGCCGTCGCATGAGGTGCCTGGAGAGCTATATAGGATAGCACCGCTATGAGCGACACGCAGGGGACCATGCTCAGGGCTATGGACATTACAATAATGCCGCTCCCGGCACCTCTGCCGGCTAGTTTTCCCTGGATAATTCTGCAGAGCCTGCTGCCGGGATCCAGTCCGATAAGGATCATGACGCCGAATGCTGCGATGACTGAACCTCCCACTGCTGAGAGCACATCCTGGTGCGCATGAAGCCTGACGCTTATCATACGGCCTGCTGTTCCTGCAAGGAGACCGAGGAATGCATATACCGCAATCCTCACTGAAAGGAAAACGAGCATGGCTGACAGGCCTGATTTCCACCCGCTTTTTGTCGCGGCTATGTAGGGTACCATAAGTGCAGAGCAGTGGAGCGTGCATGGACCGAAGGACATCACAGCTCCGAGAAGAAAAAGTTCAGCAGCGACACTCATCGGGCAACCTCCAGGATAATGAGCACCTCCGTCCCTGCCGGGGGCATGCGAGTGCTGAGCTGGTAGCCGGCTTTTCCTGATTCACGTATAAACTGCTCGCGTATCGACCGTTCTTCCAGAGGAAATAACGGGCATATGGTGCAGTCGCCTGCGGTTCCTTCAAGAGCGATATGATCAAAGTAGGGAGAACCAAAGAACACCAGGCGGGCGGCACCCAAAGACTCATCACTGTCAACGAGCTCTTGGGCGCTGTGGATATCACCATCCCATGCTACATAGACTTCCATCCCCTCACCCTCGGTTCGTCCAAACCAAATGTCGTCATAGAGCCTCCAGTTCATCATGGCC
>SKXS01000055.1 GCA_007128345.1 Spirochaetia bacterium | reverse complement strand
GGATACGCTGTGGAGCAGAACCATACCCTTGCCCGGCACCGACACCCCAACCAGGGGCTCCATCTGGCAGAATCCTATGCACCCCGTCCTGCTGAGCAGGAATTCATGATCGTTTGCGGCATTATTGAACGATTTGAATACGGTGTCCGCACCGGCTGCGAGGCCGCAGCTGGCCATTCCCACCATGACTTTCGGCACCTCGGAAGCCAAGGTGAGATTTCCTTTTTCAGCCATACGCGTGAGATCATCATGTGTGCGAACCTGCATTCCTTCCGTGTACGTACGTTCCATTGCACCCCTCCGTGCTGATCTAGTAGTCCTGAAGGATCTCCACAGCCCGGCTCTGGTTCATCCGTCCATGGATGTGTTCATCTACCCGCATTACAGGAGCGAGGCTGCAGCATCCGAGGCACCTCACCGTTTCAAGGGTAAATTTCCTGTCCGCAGTGGTCCCGCCGACAGCTACGTGCAGGTTTCGCTGCAGCTTTTCCATCACCTGCTGCCCCCCCCTGATGTGACATGCGATGCCCATGCAGAGACAGACGGTATGCTTGCCGGTGGGCTCTAGGCTGAATGCCTTGTAGAAGGTCCCCAGCGAATGCAGCCTGGCCATGGGCACGCGCAGCTGATCAGCTATATGCAGCAGTGCCGGATAGGGCAGGTATCCCGCCTCCTCCTGCACGGACTGGAGTATGGCTATGAGGGAGGCGGCATCGTACGCGTGCTCCAGAAGAATCTCATCTAATCGTTCCCGTGATATGTCCATCTAGGGCTCCTTTCTTCTTTCAGTCCAGGTCGCAGCGGAGGCATCGCTTTGCCTCATCCTGCGCCTGCGCAAGGGTCAACCGCAGGGAAGCTTCATGAAAAGAGCTTCTCCTGAGGTCATCGGCAATCCTCCCCTCGCTGCTCCTCGGAGCTTCCGGTTCATTTTCTCCCACAAGGCGCGCATCAATCCGCCGTCTCGGTTTGGCTCGCTTATGTGCTTCATCAGGATCTAAACCTTTGAACTTACGGTGGATTGCCGCAGCCGCCTTCTGTCCGGAAGCTATGGCCTCTATCACCGTAGCTCCGGCAGTCACCAGGTCACCGGCTGCAAAGACACCCTTCACCCCAGTCTCCAGGGTAACGGGATCCACCAAGACGGTATCCAGCAATCCGAGCCGAATACGGGCTTCACCTGACAAAGAGGATGCATCAGGCCGGTTCCCGACGGCGGCAATGACGTGTGAGCACGACAGGGTGTAGTCTGAACCTTCCAGTTCTCTCGTCCGCACCCTCCCAGTATCGTCAGTCATGGACACCTCAGCCCTGCGGCACCGTATGCCCGTAACCTTCCTTCCCTTCTTAAGGATTTCCTTCGGGATGCAGGTGTATTCCACCCGCCCCCCCTCTGATGCAAGGTCCTCCAGTTCTTCACTATCCGCAGGAAGGTCTTCCTCCCTCCTGCTGTAGAGCACTACTGCGGATGCTGCCCCAAGCCTGAGGGCTGTCCTGGCGCTGTCCCATGCAAGGTGTCCCGATCCGATGACAGCCACTTCCCCTTGCATCTTTTCAGCCTTTCCCTGCTTTGCCCGCATGAGGAATTCCACTGCGTCGATGCAGTCGCCTTTCTTGACAGCCTCCCCGAACATATGAGAGGCATGCCTGGGAGCACCCATGGCGAGCAGGACCGCGTCATACCCGTCCTGCTTCAGCGAATCCACCGACAGGTCAGCTCCGAACACTTTACCCGTCTCCATCTTTACCAGAGGAAGCAGCCGGTTCACCTCCCGGTCAACCACCTCACCGGGAAGGCGGAAATCGGGGACAGCATGGCGGAGCATGCCGCCGGGCACATCACGTGCTTCAAAGACGGTGACTGCATACCCGAGCATTGCCAGGTCATGGGCCGCGGTCATGCCGCAGGGACCCGCACCAATGACGGCAACCCGTTCAGGCTGGGTTGCCGGGACCGGATCAGCCTGTTTGGGAAGATGTTCCATAACCTGGTCAGCAGCAAAACGTTTCAGTGATCTGATGGAGACGGCGGTGTCCGTTTCCGTCCTGAGGCATGTGGTTTCACACGGCCTGGGGCAGAGCCTGCCGCATACCGCGGGAAAGGGGTTGTCCTCGTGCATGACCTCCAGCGCATCCTCAAGCCTTCCCCAGGCAATGAGGGCGGTGTAGCTGGGAACATCCATCCCTATGGGGCATGACTTCTGGCATGGAGCCGGTGAGATTGCCTTGCACACGGTGCTCGTGCAGTACCCGGCAATGTGCTCTTCATACTCATGCCTGAAATAGCGTATCGTAGAGAGAATTGGGTTGGGAGCCGTCTGTCCGAGGCCGCAGAGGGCTGAGTCCTTGATGCTCGCAGCCAGCTCCTCCAGCAGTTCAATATCACCTGACTGACCCTCACCCCTGCAGATGCGCTCCAGGATCTCCAGCATCCGCTTGGTACCTACCCGGCAAGGCGAACACTTGCCGCATGACTCATCCTGGCAGAAATCCATAAAAAAGCGGGCCATGTCCACCATGCAGGTGTCCTCATCCATGACGATGAGTCCCCCGGAACCCATGATTGCGCCCACTCTGCTTACCTCTTCGTAGTCAGTCGGTATGTCGAGGTGCTCCTGCGGGATGCAGCCGCCTGAGGGGCCCCCGAGCTGAGCCGCCTTGAATCTTCTGTTTCCGGGGATTCCCCCGCCGATATCATAGATGATCTGCCGCAGGGTTGTTCCCATGGGAACTTCCACAAGCCCGATGCGGTTCACCTTGCCGGTAAGCGCGAATACCTTGGTCCCCCTGGAGGATTCCGTGCCCAGGGATGAGAAAGCCCGTGCTCCCCCCAGGATTATCTGGGGAACTGCCGCATAGGTTTCGACGTTGTTGAGGATGGTGGACTGCTGCCACAGTCCCGAGACTGCCGGGAACGGAGGCCTCGGCCTCGGCATGCCCCGCTTCCCTTCAATCGAGGCAATGAGGGCGGTCTCCTCACCGCAGACGAATGCCCCGGCGCCCTGATACACGTCGACGTCAAAGGAAAAGCCCGAATTCAGGATGTTCTCTCCCAGCAGGCCGTGCTCCCTGCACTGCCTGATGGCAGTGGTGAGCCTGTGCACGGCAAGGGGGTACTCAGCCCGGCAGTATATGAATCCCTGGGATGCACCGATGGCCCTTGCCGCAATAATCATTCCCTCAATGACCGTGTGGGGGTCGCCCTCCATGACGCTCCGGTCCATGAATGCGCCGGGGTCTCCTTCGTCGGCATTGCAGAGCACATACTTCCTGTCGCTCTGTGCATCAGCAGCATACTGCCACTTGAGCCCCGTGGGAAACCCTCCCCCTCCCCTGCCCCTGAGGCCGGAGTTTTTAATCTCATCAATAATCGTTTTCGGCTCCATAGCAGTCAGAGCCTGTGCCGCAGCCTGGTAGCCGTCCCTCCAGATGTAGTCCTTCAGTTCTTCAGGATCTATGAGTCCGCGGTTGCGCAGTACCCAGGAACGCTGCTTACCGAAAAAGGGAACCTTGGAAATATGGGGCACCAGCGCCTTGGGAGGATCATGCATGAGGGGCTCCTCATGTACCGCCAGCCCCCTTGCCAGCGCATATCTGCATACCGTCTGCTTGTGGAGGACATGTTCTTCTACGATCTCCCGTACAGCATCAGGATCAAGATCTGCATAGATGACCGGCTCCATGCCTAAGGACTCGACTGTAACCAGCGGTTCCCGGCTGCACAGGCCGATGCATCCGGAGGTGAAGACATCCACATGTTTCAGTCGTTTTTGCTTGATCTTTTCCAGCAGGGCTTCGTATACCGGCATGGCGCCCGAAGCAAGCCCGCAGGTGCCCATGTGCACTGTTATCCTGCAGGTATGCCCGTCCTGCCTGAGGGTGCGCTCTTGCGCCCTCTCAGACTGAATCACTTTCAGATCATCGTGTGTTATCTGCTGCGGGAGCATAGTTCCCCCATAGTCCTCAGCCGTCTTGGCTGTCTGCATAGGTATCCAGGATATCTCCTATCTGAGATTCCCTGACCTGCTTGTGGGTATCGTCATTCACCGTCATGACCGGCGCCAGACCGCAGGCGCCGAGGCAGCGAACAACCTCGATACTGAACATCCGGTCATCAGTGCATGACCCCGCCTTGATTCCCAGTGTGCGTTCCAGTTTTTCCAGATTTCTCTTTGCTCCCCTGACGTGACATGCCGTGCCCAGACAGCATCGCAGGTGGTGCTTTCCGCGGGGCTTCATGGTGAAAAATGAGTAGAAGGTTACCACTCCGTAGATATGGCTTACGGGAATGCCCAGCCCGCCGGCAACGTACCGCTGTATTGATTCAGGCAGGAAACCGGTGACTCCCTGAATCTCCTCGAGGGCAGGTATCAGGGAGCCTTCCTTACCTGCATAGGTGCTGATAATCTCGTCAATGCGCTTCCATTCTTCAGCCGTAAACGTATCAGCATGCGTGTGAGCCGTCTGATCCATGGGAACCTCCCGGTGGAATCGCTATGTGTGCTGGGGTGACAAAAAGCAGGATACTCACTGCATGCCAAGAGGCGGGAGGATGCACGTTAGAGGCACGGCACACCTAATATATGATACCGGCATCATGCCGGAAATCTTGCGAAGTTGCGTATCTGAACGCATGCAGATAGTTGCTCTGTCAGTTCTCAGAGTAGAGACCAATTGCTGGATTGTCAAG
>SKXS01000032.1 GCA_007128345.1 Spirochaetia bacterium | reverse complement strand
ATTCAAGGAGAACGCGGCCCTCTTCGCAGTGAACGCCCGCTCCGTCCAGGAGCAGGTGGAAGAGAAGTCCATCGGCAGGGTTGATCCCAAGTTCTACAGCGAGATCAGGCGATTCTCCAAGCATGCTGATGCCATGCCCGGATTGATAAACTCCATACGCGAGGCGTCTGCAAACCCCTTTATTGCCACTGACCGCAATACCATCAACCTGCCGGGCGTAGGCAAGAGCAACACCTTCCGCACCGTGGGCATCACCGATGACGGCAGAAGGATCCTCTCCTTCGAGCAGGACCACAGCAGAGCGCACAGCCCCATTGTTAACCACATGGAAGAAGTCATCATCATCGAGTCAAAGTCTATCCATCGGTACCTTGAGGAGGTTGAAGCCATCGGCCAGAAAGTTGACGAGTATGATTCCATCTGGGGATATTCCCTGGGATACATTGAGACCCGTATCCCCGTGTTCGAATATCCGGGCTATCCCTTCAGGGTGACCGAAGAGGTCACCAATCTCGGCATTGAACTCTCTGAGGACTGACATTCCTGCAGCAGCAGCTAGTCAATCACCATGACCGGTTCAGGGGAGAGGACCAGCATCTTACGGTTGAGCCGCCTCATCTCTGCAGCCAGCCAGATGAGGGTTATCACCGTGGAGAGGCCGTCAGCAGCAGGGAATGCGAGCCAAAGCCCGTTGAGCTGGAACAGAGACGAGAGAATGAGCGCCAGAGGCAGCAGCAGGATGATCTGCCTGGAGAGCGTAAGCAGCAGTGAGGGGAGCGACTTGCCGATCGCCTGGAAGAAGGTTGCCCCCACGACCTGTATTCCCACCACGGGAACCGCAATAAAGACGATCTGCAGCGCCGGTGTAGCTATATCAAGCAGCTGCGCATCACTGGTGAATATGGAGATGATCTGACGCGGGAAGAGCTGTACCAGGATAGTCGCCCCCGTACCCATGAGCGTGGTGACCAGTGCCGCCGTCTTGAGGACCTCCTTCACCCGGTCAAACTTCCGCGCACCGTAGTTGAATCCCGCAATCGGCTGGAATCCCTGGACTATGCCGAACAGCGGCATGATGACAAACATAGCCAGCCTGTTGATGATACCGAACGCTGCAATACCCAGGTCTCCGCCGTATATCCTCAGCAGGTTATTGATGGTGATCATGAGAATGCTCGATCCGGTCTGGCGAACCAGTGCCGGGAGGCCCAGCAGGGTCATGTCCCTGAGGATCGACCTGCTGAAGATGAAGGATGAGCGCTGCAGGTGCAGGGTGCTCTTCCCGCCTGCGAGAAAACGGACCACCACCATGCATGCGGTAAACTGGCTGATCACCGTTGCCCATGCAACCCCCCGGATGCCCATGTCCAGGACGAAGATGAAGATAGGATCCAGGATGATGTTCAGCCCGGTCCCGATCATCATCACCATCATGGCAGCTTTAGCCTGACCCTCTGCCCTGAGTATACCGTTGGAGCACATGGCTATCGCAAGGAATACCGAACCGAAGAGGATGACTTGGACGTAGTCCCTGGCATACGGCAGGATGTCCCCGGTAGCCCCGAAGAGCACCAGTATCTCGTCAATGAAGATCTGCCCTGCAATAAGGATCACCAGCGTCAGAAGCACAGTGATGCCCAATGCATTCCCCGCAGCCTTGGCTGCGGTGTGCTCGTCTCCCTCACCGAGCTTACGTGATATGATGGAGGCGGAGCCGGTGCCGAAGGTTAAGGCAAATGCGGCAATGATAATCTGGATGGGGAAGGCGATGCTGAGCCCGGCAATACCTAAGGGGCCGACCCCGTGGCCGACAAATATGGTGTCCACGAAGTTGTAGAGGGCATTAACCATCAGGCCGATCATCGCCGGAACAGAGAGCTTTGCCAGCAGGGTGCTGATCTTCTCATTCCCCAGATCAGCCCGCTTGAAGGGGGTGCCGGCTGGTCTCATGACAGTCTCCCTTCGCTGTTTTCCATGACTTCCCTGAAGAGGGCACAGGCTTCCCGGATCCTGAACCGGTCTTCTTCAGGAAGCAGGCGGGTACGCGCGGCCAAGGTGCTTCGTATTTCATCAGCGCACGCCCGGGAGAGGATCTCTCCCTCAGGTGTGAGCCGCACAAGGACCTTTCGCTTATCAGCAGCATCTTGTCCTGCTGTGATGAGCCCCCCTGCTTCCAGCTTCCTGGCAACTGCGGTCATGGAGCCCCGCTCAATGCCCACATACCAGCTGAGCTGGGAAAGCGGAATCTCCCCTGTCCGTGCGAGGGTAAGCAGGGCCTTCATCTGGGTCTTTTTTATCCCCGCACTCTGGGCAACTTGAGACTCAAAACCCTGCATGAGGGTATGGAACATCCTGGGAATCACATCAAGGAAACAGCAAAGCACATCGTCGCCGTCAGTCATGTTCACTCCGGAAAGTGGTAAGATTTCTAACTAATTACGCCAATGTACACATTTCCTTCTATCAGGACAATAGTTCCAACAGTCATTATGTTAAAATCTTACTTCGTGAACCTGAAGTCGCAACGCCTGCAGCCCTGGGCTATCGTCTCTGTCCGCTCCAGGGTAACACCGATGGCAGGGAACATGACAAAATCTAAAACACATGCATACCTTGCCAGTTCGCTCGCCCCTTGTCCGGCCAGGAATTTCGTGATGCCGCACTCCAGGTAGTCTATTCCCCATGCATGCTTGCCGCTGCCGGGCACTACCTGATAGACAAAATCATCGGGATATGTTTTCTGGAGGCTTACTTTTGCGTGCTTAGCTATAATTCTCCTGAATAACCGGCTCATCCAAAGCTTCCCTGCAAGTGCCCGTATCCAGGAAGGAATTGTGTTCATGTACACCTCTGCAGCTGCCTCAAGAATTTCCCCAAATTCCTCCAAGGTTACACCCCTGCCCTGGAGCGCCCGGTAGAGCGCAAGGACAACGGCAGCCTTAACCGGCATTTCGCTGAAGAAGTTCTTTCTTCCTCCCACATAGGGAATCTCCGGTATCAGGGCATCAAATTCCCTTTTTGCATCCTCGAGGATCTGCGGGGCAGCATCACTGCCGTAGCGCTCATGGAGTACCTTGTCTGCAGACCCCATGAGTCCTTTCGATCCTTTCAGTGCAGTTTTCCTGTCAACTCTATGGTATTTCATGTTCAATGCTCCCAAGAGGAATTATTATTGACCAACCTGGATGCTGCTTCCCCCATTCTTGAAGCGGCGATATGACGCAAGGCAGTACCTGCAGGAAGGGCAGAGAGTGCCTCCCGGGAGGCATCAACGGCTTGTTCCCACTGTTCCTGCTGCATGAGGATATCTATCCAGTAGAGATATCCCCTCGGCTGTTTCTCCTTCCAATGCTGAGCAAGGTGGATGACCCCCTCTATCCCCCTGGTCATATGCATAGCCTCAAGCAGCAGCACCTGCTCACGCTCCGCATACCCTCCTGCCAGGAGATAGCACCATGATTTCATAAACTCTTCATAATCGGAGAATTCCTCTTCCCTTGTGCTGATAATATCATGAAGGGTCGGTTCATCTTCATCATAGGTTTCGCCGCTTACGGTAAGCATTGAATCAAGAAGGACCCGGTGACGAATTTTCAGGGGGGCAGATTCATACACACTGCGAAAATAGCGGGCAGTTGTTTCCCCCCTATCCTCTAATATTTGGTCAACTCTCTCTTCCAGGTATTCATCTTCTGATAGAAAACAAAAGAGGCGGCTGGAGAGCATTCTTGCTGCTTCCAGGCTCCCGGAGAGAAACAGCTCATCTGAGTGGTGAAAGAACTTACGGAGTATCGATATATGGACATCTAATACCGCATTCGGGATAACTTCCTGGTTGTACTCATCGTAGTATAGTATCCCATCAATGGATTCCCGGTACTCCAAGATATCATCTCTGAGCTCCTCGAGCTGCTCAAAGGTCGAATCATCGAGTTCCTTCATCGGGGAACCGAGAGAGAAATTTGATAACTCCTCAAGAAACTGTGACCGTTTCTCAGCCGTATAGAATCTTGTATGGTACTTGATGAATCCTGTTAGTTCATCCTTATTCATTTCCCCGCAGAGGTTCTCAATCTGCTGAGCAAATTCCTTCATTAAAGTTCCCTTCATGGAACCGACTATACCATGGGTATACCGAAACAGGAAGTGTGAAGCATTGCCAGCAGTGAGCGTATATGGAAATAGTATTACAGGAAATATATCAAAACTGGAAATATAGATTCATGAATGATTCAAAATGACTATTGTAGAAACACTGAGTGTGTAGTACGTTATAAGAAATGATGTTTCATGTTTTTAATAAAAAATGGTAATAGAAATTCATGTGTATATGTATTGGAGGTGATACCCTATGTATTCACGACTATTGAATCTGCAGGATATGATAAAAAAACGAAGCATCCTGTTATTCGGACCAAGGGCAGTGGGGAAGACAACACTTCTGCAGCACCTGTTTCCTGAAGCGAGAATGTATGACCTCTTGGATAACAGTACCTTTACAAGGCTGCTGCGCCGCCCTTCTCTCATTGAAGAGGAAAATAGTGCTGGGGATATTATCATTATTGATGAAATCCAGAAACTGCCGATGCTCCTTGATGAAGTTCATCGGTTGATCCAGAGAAGGGGACAGAAATGTATTCTGACCGGATCAAGTGCAAGGAAACTGAAAAGAGGGTCTGCAAACCTGCTTGCAGGAAGAGCCCGATGGGTCAGCCTATTT
>SKXS01000181.1 GCA_007128345.1 Spirochaetia bacterium | reverse complement strand
TCTTGAGATTCCCGACGGCATATCAGGAGTGAGCGCCCTGGAAGGCCTGCGCAATCCTGAACATGCAAGGCGACTGATTCATGGGAACTATACGAAGGGTCCTGATACAGTCGACGCCAATCATATGATCACCGACGGGCATATTAAGTACATCTGGTACAATGAAGGCGATATTGAACAGGTGTTTGACCTTGACAGCGATCCGCAGGAGCTCGTGAATCTTGCCCGGAATCCGGAGTGCCGGGCCCTGACAGCCCAATGGCGCATGAAGTTGGTTGCCGTGCTTGAGGAAGAGGGCAGTCCCGATGTCAGGGACGGTGAACTGGTATGTACGCCCTATCCGGAAATTGACAGGAAGAGACTCAGGGCAGAAAATATCTACAACCCCCGGGGTATGCACCTGTAGGAAAACCAGAAGGGTGCCTGCCGGAAGGCGGTTTGTCTATGGTGCAAAGGTGGTGATAATACAGCCGGCACATGTCATTTTAGAGGTGTATCAGCCAAGATTTTCTGGTGTCTGAGAAAAATCGAAGCCATCCTTTTTCAAGGGAGCTATAGCATCTATATCTGCATTCAAGTAAGCAGTGAATTCTGCATTGCAGATAGTAACATCTTTTACAGCACACTGGTCCTCTTCAGGAGGATACAGTACATGGTCATCCAAAAGCCCACAAGAGGTAGGCTTCCAGTTTACCTGAAAGATAATAGGGCAGATCAAGGAGTGTGAACGGTATCCCGTCAGGCGTCTTTGCCTGATGGACAGCTGGCATATGTGTACATAGCCGTACTGCAATCGGACAACGACTCATAGAAATATACTGGTGCAGTGATTTAAGAGTGCCTGTTTTTCCGGATTTCACTTCTATCGGAACCAGCAGATTCTGATAAGGAACGACAAAGTCCAGCTCAGCCTTGGCTCCCCGTTGTTTCCTTACCCAGAACAGCGGGGAGGTCTTTCGCTTCGGGTCTGCCGCACTCAATTCCTGACCGACAATATGTTCTGTGATCCTGCCCCGGTACACCGCATTGAGATCTGAAACTGTGAGCAGAGATTTCTGGATGCCGCTGAAATAGGTCATCAGCCCAGCATCGAGAAACTGTAGTCTGGGGGATTTTCGTTTATTTGGAAGCAGAGGGAACTCATGAGTTGTAACAGGATAAAGCAGCTGAATAATCATTGCTCTCTCTAAAATTCTGAGAGCTTCGCCGACCTCCCGGGACCGATAGGCTGAATTTCCGAAGCCTTGAAAGGTAATTCTTTTCCCAGCTTCCATAGGAGATGTCTCCAGTATGTGCCTGAGCACCTGAAACATGGTCCTGCCGCTGCAGTATTTTGCCGCATCATCAATGTATGAGGCTGTAAGTCCTTCGTATATTGATCCAAGAATGCTCTTATCTGAGGTTGTGATGAATGCATGCACGATTTCAGGCATACCTCCGATCGTGGCATAGGTGTGAAATTGGGACAGCAGCATCTGATGTGCATACGCCGGTATTGGAATGGCATTGAATGCGGCAATATGCTGTTCGTTTCCTGAAGCATTGAGGTATTCACTGAAGGTGACTGGGTGCATATATAGGAATTCTATTCTGCCTACAGGAAATGAACCTTTATAGTGATCGATGACAGCATCAAGTAGACTTCCGGAAGCAATGACAGGAATATGAGGGACTTCTTCATAGAAGTATCTCAAGCATGCCATTGCTCCCGGGACGTTCTGAATTTCATCTATGCATATAAGCAATGAACTTTCCTGGAGATGTACGTCTCGTACAAAAAAGAGGGCTTTCAGGAGGTCTCCAAACGAAAAGTCCTGCTCAAAAATCTCCCGGTCTTCCCGCTTTTCCAGATTGAAATAGAGAAGATGATCGAACTGACGGGAAAATTCTTTGACAACTGTAGTCTTTCCAACCTGTCGTGCTCCCCTGATCACTAATGGTTTTCTGTTGGGTTTATTCAGCCATTCTGCAAGGCACTTCTGGATTGATCGATAAAACATATATAAAGTATCACTCAATACAAAAAATGTATAATATCATAGGGTATGTATGTAAATATTTGTATTATTGCATAGGGTATTTATTTCATAATTACTAGATATGCATAGTATTTGTAGGAAGCTTATGTAATTCCAGAATCAGTAACGACGGTGCTATTCGTGCTTTCCTCTCAGATTACGGGATAGTTTATCACTAAGATATGCACTCATGCATACTGCCTGTCTGGAGGAGCATAGAGAAGAAGAATTATGGGTATGCACAGCACAGCGAATTCACTGACGTCAGTCCGGCACCACAATCCCTGCCTGCATGCAGAGTTCGCTCAGCTCTTTAGATACCCGTCCTTCAGTGAGCTGGCGATTAAGCTCTTCATAGATGGTGTTCTGCAGTCTTGTGATGTCAGGTACGAATCCGGAATCCCGGGTGAGGATGAGCATCTCCTTGACGTAGCGATACAGATTATCGCTGGAGGATTCGCGGATGTCTTCAGTCAGCTTATCCAGATATCCTGATATTATCCGGTTGGTGGTATCCTTCTCTCCGGGTCCGCCTTTCTGGAAGATAAAATCTAGAAGCGCCTGGATGAGCTCCATGTGCTCGCCCGAACTGATGACAAGTCCCAGGCGGAAGAGGGAGTTGAGAGTCCGCATGCAGGTGCCCATATTAGCAATGTAGAAATGCTTGTCCGGCTGGTAAGTTGACTGCCTGCTTATTCCGGTGTAGTAGGACATATCATGGATGATCTGGTCCAAATCGTTGTCGGTGACCCGCTCAAGGGACTGGTCGATCCATATGAAGAGCCTGGAGACGGTGTAGGAACCCAGCATATCCATGGTGAGTTCCTGGAACGGCCCGTCATCGGGATATTCATTCCTGCAGTGGATCAGAAGCCCCTCGGTCCTGTCAAACTCCGTAATGACGGTGAAGGTGTAGCGCTCGCTGGTTGACTGCTTTTCAATCTCGGCAATATCCCCCCCAAGGGAGCTCTTCTCCATGGAGATCAACGTGAAGTCTCCATACAGTGATACATAGTCCTCAGGTCTGGTGACATGACGGTTGAGCACAAAAAAGCAGGCTGCCTCCACTCCTATGGGAAGCATGGAATCCCTGATTTCACGAACCATCCGGGATCCCCGTCCCTGGCTCTTCATATTGCTTTTAGCGCTGTGGAGCATGTCCTCCAGGAGGTAGAAGAGGTTGTCCTGCGTATAGGGATCGTAGAGGGTCACCGCCTGAAGGGCAAACCGTATGTTCTGTCTCGTCTCGATGCCTGAAATATCAGAGAAGAACCAGCCGCAGGAGGTGTACATGTACATCCGCAGCCTCTGTCCTTCCATGAGCTTCAAAAGGAGGCTGATGTCCCCGGCTGCAGCGTCTGAGCCGAGTACTGAGCGGGCAAAATCACACGGCGCTTCCCTTCCTGAGACCACACGGCCGTAGCGAATGAGCAGCTGCGGCAGGGTGGTCTCGCATGGCAGCTGTGCCAGCTGCTGCACGCAGATATCATTCAGCCTGGAACTGATCTCATCAAAGCTCTTGCGAAGGGGGGTTCTCCACTTCTGGTTCCACCCAGCCTCACCCCCGGTGCTGCAGCCGCAGTCCTTGTACCATCGCGACACCCCGTGGGAGCAGCTCCATGAGGTACCCCGGTGTTCTTCCCCGCCTTTGAGCACCGCCCGGAGTTTCGGCGGATGTGCTTCAAGGAATGCACCGTAGTTTGTCATGGTGAACTCGCCGTCCGAGTGGACCCGCTGGATAAGGGCGGCAAGGCACATGTCGCCGAAGGGTTCATGATGCCCGTATATCTCACCGTCGGTGGCTGTATGGATCATCCGGGTGCCGTCATGGTCGGTGATGTGCCTGATGTGGCGGTACAGTGAGTCTGCGTCCCTGAGAAAGTGTCCGAAGCTGATACCCTCTGCGAGGCCGGGATGATAGAAGAATACAGCCAGGTTTCCGCCCGGACGTTCTAGGAGGTACGGGTGGTCATAAGGAGCCGGGGAAGCTCCCAGGTTCCGCCAGGTGCCGGGAACAGACTCCACACGTTCAGCCTGCCAGGGAGAGAGGATGATGAATGTGATGCCCATGCTGATCGCTGCATCCAGCACGTGGTCATTCACCGCGGATTCAGGCAGCCATATTCCTTCAGCATCGCGGCCGAAATGATATGAAAAGTCTTCAATGCCCCAGGCAATCTGGGTTTCCGCATCGCCAGGTGCATCCAGGGGAAGAATGGTGTGGTTGAACGCCTGGGCGATGGCGTTGCCGTGCCCGGCATTTCGCTGCAGGCTGATGCGGTCAGCCTCGATGATCCTTCCGTACACATCCTCCCGGTGCCGTCTGATCCATTGGAGAAGCGTCGGACCGAAATTGAACGAAAGATATTCGTAATTGTTGGTGATCCGCTCTATACGTCCATTGTAGGTGAGGTATCGGGAGTAGGCGTTTGCCGCATAGCACTCGTCGGTAATCCGGATGTTCCAGTTCTCCTTCGGGTATGCCGAAGGCTGGATAGGCAGCATGTCGGTATCGGGGTTTTCTCTCGGCGGCTGATAGAAATGTCCGTGCAGTATCAGTGTCTTGCTCATAGCAGCTATTGTGCTGGAAAAGTTAGGGAAAGTAAAGTGTTCAGGTGTGCGCCCACCGTAGGAAGAGCGCTTACCGGAGTTGACACGGACACCCCTTTTTCCCTAACATGAGATACCTGGGAAAGGGGAGTATTTATGGACAACAAGCTGTACGGGATGACTGTGAAACGTCTGCACTGCATTGCGGAC
>SKXS01000139.1 GCA_007128345.1 Spirochaetia bacterium | reverse complement strand
TGGCTCAGCTGGAAACCCCTCTCGTGCGGATCATGAGCTATAAAGTGGAGGAGAATGACCAGGGGCGCGCATGTGAGGACCAGCATGAAGCGGAGCGGTTTTCCAGGCTGCGGGATATCTGCTCCACATTCCTTGACTCAGGGATGACTCCGGTCCATGAGAACTGCCACACCTATGGAGGGATGAGCTGGGAGCATACCCTCAAGCTCATCGAAGAAGTTCCAGGCCTTAAACTCGTCTATGATACGGGAAATCCCGAACTTACCCATGACTTCCGTACCGAGTTTCCCTATGAACGCCAGGATGCCTGGGAGTTCTATCAGCATGTGAAGGAGCACATCGTACATGTGCACATCAAGGATGCGGTGTATGATCCTGAGAAAAAGCAGGAAATCTATCACTTTCCTGGTGAGGGCAGGGGGGCGGTGCTGCGGACCGTTGCGGACCTGATGATGAGGGGATATAACGGTGTGTTCAGCATTGAGCCCCATATGGCGATGGTCTTTCATGATGCTTCAGTAACATCAGATGACCAGACACGGTTTACTAATTTTGTGGAGTACGGCAGGAGAACAGAAGCGCTTCTCCGTGAAGCCCAACAACTTGCATCAGGAGGAGAAAAATGATTATGAATCGAGATACGGTAGATTTACTTAGAGTAGAGGTGCACCCAGACAGAGAAACCATGGGCCTCCATGCAGCCCGTAGAGCAAGCCGAATCATACGCGAAACAGCACAGCGCAAGGGAACGGTAAACGTCATGTTTGCTGCAGCACCGTCCCAGCTGGATTTGTTTGCAGCTCTTCTGGCGGATGAACGTGTCCCATGGGAAAGCATCAATACGTTCCATATGGATGAATATTTAGGCCTCCCTGCTGATGCGCCCCAGGGATTCGGCAATTTTCTCAAGCGTGAGCTTTTTGACCAGAAACCCTTTGCCAGTGTGCATCTGATGCCTTTTTCAGCGGAGAACCCGGAGGAGGCATGCAGGGCCTATGCTGCAGTGCTGCAGGCCTATCCCCTTGATCTTGTATGCATGGGGATTGGGGAGAACGGCCACATAGCCTTCAATGATCCACCCGATGCCCGGTTTGATGAACCTGAGACCGTAAAGGTAGTGGAACTGGAGCATCAATGCAGACAGCAGCAGGTCAATGACGGATGCTTCTCTTCATTGGACGAGGTTCCCACTCACGCGCTGACCGTCACGATTCCCGCTCTCATGTCGGCACCTTCTATTGTCTGTGTGGTTCCTGGACCGACGAAGTCAGCAGCGGTTGTACACATGCTCTCCAATTCCGTGACTACCGACTGTCCCGCATCTATCCTGAGGACACATCGCGACGCAGTGCTTTATCTTGATAAGCTAAGCGCGGCTGCGTATGCCAACAGTGAAAATTGATCGTCATGTGTGTTAAGTGCTATGATGTAGAGCAAGCGCTCCCCTGCCGACTTCGGAGCGTGAACAATCGTTGTAAACGGGTAAATTGATGCGCTATACGGTCATTGGATCAGCTACTGCAGCAGCTCTCCTGATTATCATAATCGCTTCAGTCCGGATTATTGGAGGCAGGGGGCTTGAGCCCTTTGATCCACAGGTGCATCTTGTGCTGGACGAAGCATGCACCGTTAATGCGAGGTTTGTACCGCTTGAGGGTTCCCTGAATACCAGAGATGCGGGAGGGTATGTAACAGAATCAGGCCAGACAGTGCGCACAGGAATTTTCTACCGAAGCGGCCACTTCAGCCGCCTGACTGATGCTGACCTGGAGACTCTTGAAGTGCTCGGCATACAGACTGTGGTAGACCTTCGTGAACCCAGGCGGGCAGCATCGTACCCGAACCGGCTTCCTGAAACCGTTACCCTGCTGCATATGCCCATCTACGATGACACAAAACCACTGCACCTGGAGCTGCTGTTCAACCGCAAAGCCATAGACGATAGGTTTTCCTCCTACTACATTGAGTACCTAGAGATTTGGGGACATAGGATGCAGGGAGTATTCGAGCTTCTTGCAGACGGAACGAATACACCGATGGTTATACACTGCTCCAACGGCAAGGACCGGGTCGGGGTGATCACCGCACTCCTACTGGAGCTGCTCGGAGTCCCCCGGGATGTGATTGTTTCAGATTTTCTCCTGTCAAATCTCCACCTGGAAGAGGCCCTGGAATCATTCATAGTCCATGAGGAAGGCAGGTATATTCTCTGGCTGGGAATACCGCGGGAGGATCTGCATGTGCTTATGGGTGTAAATCCCCAATGGCTGACTGGTGCGCTGGAGTACATGGACGATGTCTATGGTTCGGTGGAGAACTATCTCACTCAGCGGGTGGGTCTTGATGAGGCAACCTTGGAGGCAATCAGGAGGAGAATGCTCTGAGCATATCTGTTATCTGATGCTCCTGCTTCCATGAAGTACCACCAGGGAGTTTGAGAAACAGGATGCGGTGAAAGATGCCCGCACTTTAAGGTATCCACAGCATGAGCAGCGAAAGCACTGCTGCTGCAGCCATTGAATAGGGCAGGCCCTCTATCTCGTCGTAGGAGATATCCGCATCCCAGTGCCGCGATGAAAAGACTGCAGCTGAAATCATGAGCACACCGAATGGGGCATGCATCCAGCAGGCTGAAGGCGCCCATGCCGTATGCTTAAGCGAGGCTATGCGGAGCACCGACAATCCAACTATCAGGAAGGCGGACCATGCAACCCATGCATTGGTGAGTCCTTGTGTAGCTGACTGGCTGGTGGTATGAGATAGCAGGAAGCACTCTTCCGGCATGGCAAGAGGACTCAGGGCAAGAATGCCGCAGGTATGACAAGCAGAATCCTGCTCGCAGCTGATACGCATGGATAATTCTTTCATCAATGGAGAATATCTGCGATAATGCACCTATGACCGTAATGAAGCGGGGGACATGATGGAAAAGCGATACGACAGTTTCTGCGGCCTCTACTGCGGAGCGTGTGATATTTTTCTAGCCAACGAAGCTGGTTCAGTGAATCAGCTTGCAGAGTCCTGGGATATATCACCAGAAGAGCTCAGGTGCCGGGGATGCAAGAGCCGGGCGCACGCTTACTGCTGCAGGGACTGCACCATCCGGCAGTGCGCCACGGGTAGGCAAGTCGAGTACTGTTATCAGTGCGTCAGCTACCCATGCAGCAGGCTCATGTCATTCAGGTATGACATATATCCCCACCACTCAATTGTACTCTACAATCTTGCATGTATCGAACGGCAGGGCATTGCTCAGTGGCTTCGAGATCAGAAGGATCGGTGGAGCTGTCATGCGTGTAAAGCGGCATTCTCATGGTACGAGCAGACATGCAGCAACTGCTCCGAGACGCTCTACAGCTGCATTGAGGAGGAGACCGCCGTCAGACATCACTCATAGGGAGTCCTTTGACTTCCAGCGGCTGGTGCAGATGGAAGGCCAGGAGTATTTTCTGACGGTTTTAACCTGATACGGTGTGCCGGTCAGGATTGCCTCGGCAGCCAGCAGTCCGCTGTGAATTGCAGGTGCAATACCTTCCCCCATGTCCCGTGTTGCCAGTCCTGCGGCATCACCGACTAGAAAAGCCTGATCCTTCTGGATAACCAAGTTTTCCTGGCGTATATAGTAGCTTCGTGTAGAAGGCCGGTAGGCATGACCGGTTACCAGGCCTTGCGTGTGAAGCATGTCAACCAGCATATCCCAATGATGGGTCAGGCTCCCGCCGCGCTGCCTGAGAGACTGGGCTTTGGCACCTACCCCTACATTGACAATACCATCTGATTTCGGTACGTACCATGCATATCCGGGCAGCTTGTCCTGAAAGAACCACAGTCTGCAGACTGCATCATCATGAGAATAGCTGAATTCCTCTTCCCTTGCTGCTATAAGATTCTCCGGCCTGCGGTTTCCTGATCCCTTGAAGAAGGTACGGTATACGGGACAGGTAGTTCCCCCAGCACCGACCAGGTGAGAACAGGAAAACCTGCCGTCTATATGGTAGCGCTTTCCGTCGTTTGTAATTGTTCGCACTTGGTGATTGATTACCTCAGTGCCGCCTGAGGCAAGTAGCCAGGCGTCAAACTCCGTTCGGGTGACGGCATATTGCCTGACGCGCAGGGTGAAATGAAACGAGCGCAGACTGACGGAAAACTTCGTGAATCGGGTAAGTGCATGGGGGTAGTTCGTGACGTACGGGGAGAGCAGGCTGAAAACCTCTGAGGTAACCCACCCGGCGCACGGCTTGGCGCGGGGAAACGTAACCTGATCAAGGACGAGCACTCTGGCACCCGCTGAGTGGAGCTTCAGTGCGCAGGAAGCACCTGCAGGGCCCCCCCCGACAATAATCACATCAGCTTCGGTCACATCAGCCCTCATGATACCCGGCAATCCGGCTGGGATGTGCCTGGTCTGGTCATCACTATCTGCCAAAGCTGCTGGTTCCTCGATCGGAATCCGCCTGCTGAGCTCATCAGGTAGTAGCGCCACATCCGGTAGAACCGGTTCCCGTAACGCTTTTCCAGTTTCGGCCAGGATCGTTCAAAGTTGGCATGCCATGCCATAAGGGTTTTATCATAGTCGGGACCAAAGTTATGCCAGTCCTCCATGACAAAGTAGCCTTCCATGGCTTTGCCAAGCTGTGCTATGGAGGGAAGCATGCTGTTGGGGAAGATGTACTTGTTAGTCCAGGGATTGGTTGAAGTGGCACTTTGATTGCTGCCGATAGTATGGATGAAGGCGATTCCCCCATCCTTGAGACACCGGGCAGCTACCTGCATGTAGGTTCGGTAGTT
>SKXS01000073.1 GCA_007128345.1 Spirochaetia bacterium | reverse complement strand
TTCTATATCGGTAGATGCTTCCTGCAGGAAGCAGTGCAGGACTTGGTCGGTTCTTCGGATACGCTGCTTCCATACGTTCCATAACCTCTCGGTTGATCTGTGAAAGCCCGATGCCTCCAATTCTGCTCACCGTACCAGGAAAGTATGCATTGATCAGTTCCTCAGATAGACCAAGAGCCTCAAAAAGCTGAGCTCCGAAGAAGCTGTGCAATGTAGATATGCCCATCCGGCTGAAGGTCTTCAGCAGACCTTTCTTGATTGCATTCACGTAGTTGTCCGCAGCTGCTTCAGGAGTGATGTCACCAACCTTCCCCGCTTCAGTAAGCGACCTTATGGTATAGTAGGCAATGTATGGACATATCGCATCAGTACCGAACGCTATGTGCAGGGCAAAATGGAATACTTCACGAGTCTCCCCGGTTTCTACAATAATTCCTATTCGCCCCCGTAATTTTTTGGATATCATATAGTGGTGGAGGCCTGAAGACACGAGCAAAGACGGTATGGGTGAACGCCCTGGCCCGGCATTTCTGTCGGTGAGAATGATAAGTGAATAACCCTTCATTGCATACTCTTCTGCTTCCAAGAATACTCGGTCTAAGGCCTCCTTAAGTGAACTCTCTGACCCGTCGCATGGGTAGGTGCAGTCAAGTTCGACAGAGAGCAAGGTATGCTGGCTGTTGTTTCTGATCCTTACCATATCCTGTATGCTGAGAATAGGATGATTGAACTTCAGAGTGCGGTACTGTTTGGCCTCACTATCCAGCGGGCTGCTTTCATTTTGTATGTAGCTTTCCAAAGACATGACCAACTGTTCCCTCAGCGGATCGATAGGAGGATTAGTTACCTGTGCGAATAACTGTCTAAAGTAGCTAAACAGCAGATGTGTGTTGTCAGATAGTACCGGCAGCCCTGTGTCATTACCCATAGAGCCGATAGCTTCCTGCCCCTGTTTAGCCATAGGGATAATCAATGTTTTCAGATCTTCATCGGTATAACCGAATATCAGCTGACTGGCGAGCAGTTCTCCCTCGTTCATCTGCGGGATATCTGAGGGCATAAATAGTCCACGCAGTTCAATATCTCGGTCCTTCACCCATCTCCGATAGGGATACTGCCGTGAAATTTTTGCCTTGATTTCATTATCTGGTACGATCCGATGCTCATCAAGATCAACCAGGAACATCTTTCCCGGCTGCAGTCTTCCCTTTGCCATAATTTGATTTGGTTTCAGGTCCAGGACACCGGTTTCTGAAGCCATAATGATTCTGCCGTCATGGGTTATGGTATATCGAGCTGGACGAAGTCCGTTCCGATCCAATGTTGCCCCGATGTACCTGCCGTCAGTAAATACTACTGCAGCAGGGCCATCCCATGGCTCCATGATATTCGTATGGTACTCATAAAATGCCCGTTTATCCTCGCTCATGAGTATTTCCGGTGCATATGCTTCCGGAATCATCATCATCATGACATGGGGCAGTGACCTGCCCGCCATGTGGAATAGTTCAAGTACATTATCAAAGATGGACGAATCGCTTCCGGTAGGCTCTATGACCGGAATGACGAGATCTAGATCATCACCGAGCATTTGAGACTTCATAAAGCCTTCACGTGTGCTCTGTCGATGCATATTACCCTGAATTGTATTAAACTCACCGTTATGCGCTATGTACCTGAACGGTTGTGCGAGGCGCCATTGCGGCAGGGTATTTGTACTAAACCTTGAGTGAACTATAGCGTATGGACTCGTATATGATGCATCAGAAAGATCGGGATAGTAATTGCGCAGCTGATTCCCTGTAAGCAGTCCTTTATACACAATAGTCGAACATGACAGAGAACAGATACTGATGCCAGGATAATCGGGGAACTCCTCTTTGAGAGCCCTTTCCATGACTCTTCTCGTGACATAGAGCTTTCTTGGAAAGCTTTCACTAGGCAGTGAATTTCGATCTATAAAAAGTTGGTATACAGCCGGTTCTGTACTGACAGCAAATGCACCAAGATCGCTATTGTCTGTGGGAACCCTTCTCCATGCTGCAACGCGCAGACCCTGCTCACTGATCACTGTTTCTATGCAAGCGGTGCAGGCTGCATGTACAATTTGATCCTTAGGCAGAAAGAACATACCGACGGCCAGATCACCAGCTTCAGGTATGCTCGTACCAGCCAGTTGAGATTGGAAAAAAGCATATGGAATAGCAGTCATGATGCCGGCACCATCACCTGTTTTACTGTCTCCGCCGACAGCTCCGCGATGCTCGAGGTTGCCCAGGATACTGATACCCTGTTCCAGCACTTCATGTCTCGGGATACCGTCCACATAGGCTATGAAGCCTATGCCGCAGCTGTCCCGTTCATCATTAGGGTTATATAGGGTTCTCATTGTCCCCGTACCAGGTATATCTTGTGCTTTCATGATTACCTCTAGCAGTATGCATAATTATACATATAATATGCATTATTATGCATAATAATTACTAGTCCAATTCTAGTCAATAATGAAAGCCTGGGTGAAAATATGTTTGCAAATTAGTTGGATAGGACTTATTGAATGCTGATGGTGATATTCCCTTCTACAGACTCCAGGTTGATCGCAGCTCCTCCGTCCCCTAATATCCCTCGTACTTCCTGTTTCTTGTCGCTCATCTGCAGCTCATGAAAATTCTCAGGATATGAGATAGATCCTGTCTCTGTAAGCCCGTGCAATTTGGCATGGGCATCCTCAGGGAGGATGAGCGTGATATCTCCTGCGGAAGTCTTTATGATTACTGACTTATCCTGATCAATTCTTTTTAGATTCCCAAACACTGATCCGGATACCGTTTCAATATGCACATGACTGCCATCAAGGGTAAAGTCTATGCTGCTGCTGAATCCAAAAGCCTTTAATACGCTGCCTCCAGAAACACTCACGTTGCTAGATACCATGGAAATGTGAACAGCAGTATGATTATGGATTGAGTCCATTTGTATTGCCCCGGAGATCGTATTGACTGATATTTCTAAACAAGATTCTGGAACAAATACTGTGTACTCAATACTCCCCTTAATGCCCGGGATATTCGGTCTATATTGGGTGAGTATCTCGATTTTATTATTCCGTGCAGCTATATCCGCATAGGCATCAGCCATGTGTTCCTGACTTATGGACGATCTATCATATACGACCAGATAGTAATCCTCTTGCCATCCGGTTACTTTCACCGAGCCGCTCACTGTATGTATGATGACTTTCGAATGATCAGAAGAAAACTGCTTTTCACCTTGTACATCCTGATTTTTTGCAGGCTCCCCATACTCCCATCTGTGGAACGTTTCTGTGATATCATCCCAGCTCGCAGGAATATCATCATCATACAGTCTTCCATTTATCAATGATGAAGAGGCAAATATTATTATTATCAGAGTAATGACAGCTGCAGCCCATGACAGCCAGTCATACACATGCTTCATTATTTACTATCTCCAAAAAGCACAATCGGCTATACTTTTTTTTCTTTTGAAGAAACCAGCATCGGTTTAATCATAAATACATACAAGAAATGGATCATCACGATGATGCCCCATCCCAACGAAACAAGAAGCCACCATTGAAACCCTGTAATCATACGGGCATTTACGAAAGCAGACAGCAGTATCGCCGCAGCAAATACTGCAAAATGGATGAGAAACCTGATTTTCTCTCTTTTTGTCACTTGATCCATCTCTGTTGACCTGCTTCCTTCCTTATACCATTATCAGTCACTTACTCCAGACTTGCTGCAGTTAAGCCGCACACAGCCTATTCCCAAGCTGAAAAGCAGAAAAAACGCCATGCAGTCTTTATCATACGCTACATAGAGTGGAAAAATCAACTCGGTAGACTACAAACAGTGTATACCGTATATGCCGTTCTTCTTAAAGCACCTGTTCAATTGCACGGTAGTAATCATCACGGGCAGCCACAAGTCGGTTCAATTCTCTGAATGCCTTACGTTCTCCGGTCATGGATGCCACTTCACGCATTAGCGATACTGCTTTGTCGAGTTCACCTAAAGCCTCGTAGAGTATGGAAGCATTGTAACCTGCTGCAAAATTTCGTGTATCATACCATACATTCAAGAATTCCTGGACAGCTCCATGGTAGTTATTATTCTTAACCATATCATCAGCATGTTCCATTCGTGGATCATCCATCTTATCTCTCTCAAGCGTACGGTACTGTCTAACCGTCCTTGGTGCAAGCTGATCTCGTATCTCTGGAATGAAGCTGTCAATTATTGATTTGAACAGAGGGAAAAGGTCTGGCGGCTTGAAATCTTTATCTTTAGACCAGCCGGGCGGCATATCCTCAGGATCAGGGATTTTTACCGATCGAGACCGTGATCCGTCTAGCCGCTTGGTTGCCAGGATTCTTCCATCTTCCACTGCCACTACGCTATAGCTCACTTCCAGATATACTTCTTGTACAAAGTATTCTGTAACAATCCAGTTTTGACCATCTAGTTTATAGCTTGGCTGCACATACTCCTGTATCTGCATATCTTCAATAGCGCCAATTATTAATGCATCTATACCGAGGCTTTGCCTAACCCTGGTGCCATCATATCCAAATATCGCCTGATCTACAAAGAAATCACTCAATTGTCTGGGTGGAATAACACGAAAATAATCAGTCCTGTCTAGCGCACGTACCACTTCAGAAGTAACATATTGTGCTACATTCTGGGGCAGCAGCCATGCCTCTAAGGAAGTACGGAACTGATTATTAAATATAAATTCCAGTATGATGTACCCACTCTTGGAAAACCGAGAGAGTTCATACTCTG
>SKXS01000246.1 GCA_007128345.1 Spirochaetia bacterium | reverse complement strand
GGACAGGAGAATCCGGCATCAACCCCGACCCGGTATACAGGATTACCGTAGGTGCGTGTGAGGTAGTTTTTGTAGGTGAAGTAGCGCTCCATTGAAACTCCCCGGCAGATTGGCAAGTATATCATCCAGGGGGTAAAGAACTCAACATTGACATGCCGGTAAAATCGGTGTATGGTTACGTTTATATAAGATAACGAGGGGGTTTTATGGCCACAGTAACACTCAAAGACATTACAAAGGTCTATGACGGCGGTGTCCTTGCAGTTGACAAGGCAAACATCACCGTAGAAGATCAGGAATTCGTCGTCCTGGTTGGCCCGTCCGGATGCGGAAAGTCAACCACCCTGCGTATGGTCGCAGGGCTCGAGGACATCACCAGCGGAGAGCTTCGCATTGACGGCAAGCTTGTCAATGACGTTCCTCCCAAGGACAGGGACATCGCCATGGTGTTCCAGAACTACGCGCTTTACCCGCACATGACTGTGTACGACAACATGGCATTCGGGCTGAAGATCCGTAAGTTCCCGAAGGACCAGATTGAACAGCGGGTCAAGGAAGCAGCAAGGATCCTTGATATCGAGGAACTGCTTGACAGGAAGCCGAAGGCACTCTCCGGAGGCCAGAGGCAGCGAGTTGCAGTTGGACGGGCAATTGTTCGGAAACCTAAGGTATTCCTCTTTGACGAGCCCCTATCCAACCTTGATGCTAAGCTCCGCGTGCAGATGCGCGCAGAGATATCCAACCTGCACAACAGACTGCAGGCGACCATGATCTACGTGACGCATGACCAGGTCGAGGCTATGACCATGGCCGATAAGATCGTCGTCATGAAGCTGGGATTAATCCAGCAGATCGGTTCTCCCATGGATCTTTACACTAATCCGGTCAACAAGTTCGTTGCCGGGTTTATGGGATCTCCTCCCATGAACTTCCTCAACCTTACCATCGAAAAGGAAGGTTCCGACATCTTAGCAGCTGAGAAGACCTTTAAGATTAAGCTGACCAAGAAGCAGGCTGCCCGGCTGAAGGACTATGTCGGCAAGGATGTAGTTTTCGGTATCCGACCGGAAAGCCTTGAGTTTGTCGAGGAAGCAATACCTGATGTTACCATCAATGCCAAGGTCACCATTATTGAGCCCCTTGGTGCTGAGACCCACATCTATGTGAATACCGAAGAGCATCAGATGATCGGCCGCATTGAGCCGACTATTACCCTTCACATTGACCAGGATATCTTCCTGAAGCCGAACCTTGAGCATGTATCATTCTTTGATATGGACACCGAGGAAGTAATCGTCTAATTACCTAGAAGCCATGTATTGACGGCCGTCCAGTGGACGGCCGTTTTTCTTGATGGTATGATCCCTACACATGAAAGCAGCTCTGGTTATTCCTCCCTATGAGGATTTCTACCGCACTCCCCACCGCAGCGCCCCATTGGGCATGCATGTGGTCAGGCAGATCTGTGAAGCTGCAGGATACCAGACGGTTTATTACAACTTCCCCGCCGATGCAGGCAGGGGCAGGACCTTGAAGCTGCCTGAGTATTTGAGCTATCTCAAGGAGGTGATGGTGGAAGGTGAGTTCGGGCCTGCCTCATTCTTCACCCGTTACCGGAGATGGGGTGCGGATGCTCACAGCTGCGCCGGCAAGATCATGGCATCTAATCCGGATGTCATCATGATCTCATGCTTTGCCTATGCCTACAGCGACCATGCGGTAGAACTGATCCGTGCGCTGCGGGACATGGACAGCCGCATCCCCATTCTTGCAGGAGGAGCAGGGGTCTCCGCTCTGCCGGACCGGTTTGCATCTGCTGATGCGGCTCTCGCCGGGGAGGCTGAAGCTGTGCTCCCTGCTTTATTTAATTCCTGGGGCAGAAGAGCTCCTTCACGAGAACAGGTATGCAGACATAGTGCCGATGCAAATCTCAGGAGTGCACAGGCTGATGAAATCATTCCTGTCTGTATCCGCACGCAAACTGGCAGGCATGGAAGCACTTACTCAGCCGCAATAACCAGGGGATGTCCTATGCACTGCAGCTTCTGTTCGGCCCATCTATGCCACGGTTCAGGGTTCCGGGCACCGCCGCTGGAGCTTGCCGTTGAGACATGTGCGTCATCACTTGCCCAGTCTGGCACCTCCGGGGGCATCAGCCTCAATATTGAGGATGACAACATCTTGGCTGAACCTGGTTATCTGACAGCGCTGCTTACAGAGCTGAGACGGAAATATCCTGAAATGTCCGTTACTGCAGAGAACGGGATCGACTATCGGTTTCTCGACATTCCCCTTTTAGATAAACTCATTTCACTGGGATTCTGCAGGTTCAATTTCTCAGCAGGTGCAATGATCGAAGGAGACAGGCGGATCCATCAGCCTGAACTTCTGGCATCACTGACGAGGAGATGTGCAGAACAGGGAATACCTTCAATAACCTATGCTATCGTCGGATATCCGGGAGATACCCGCGAGCAGGCAGTAGCAGCTTTGGCTTTCCTCGCTTCACTGCATTCACTCTGCGGGGTGTCGCCGTTCTACGCAGTCCCGGGAATAGACGGTTTTACCGATACTGCCGGGTTCACCAGCCTGCCGGCCGCTCTGTGCGCAGGCTCATCACTCTATCCGTGGGGCGGTTCACTGAGCACCAAAGAACTGGCTACGCTGTTTCGGATTTCACGGATTATACATATGAAGAAGCACCACGCGCTCAATCCTGAAGCGCGCGAAGTGCTGAATTATGTTATGGAGCACCGCAAGCTGTGCACCATGAAGGGGCCGGAGAGGAGAATCATTGAGCTTGATGAACCGGTGATTGATCAGCGGCTGTCAGAAGAGTTTTTCGATATCACCCGAAATCTCGAAACCTGCAGGGTCCCCGGTTCCGTCAAAGAGCAGCTTCCCTAATTTGTCTTTGAGGGTGATCCGTACCCGGGACATCACACTCTCCTTGATGTACCGGTCCATGGTCCCTGAGCGGGGGGCGGCAAGGGAGCCGCTGTCCCTGCCCTGCACGGTAACCCACAGATCGTACCGGCTGTTGCTTATCCTGGTTGAGATGGCATTATCTGATACGGCAAGCTCCTGTATGGTGGACCGGTTGTACGTGGCAAACCGGTAGAGCTGTTCCCCCGTGTAGAGGAAGCCGAGGAATCCTACAAACTCCTTGCCCATCCAGGGGATGGTAGCTATGGACAGCATGAACGATACACGTTCATTGGCAAAGTCATTGCACTGAATCCAGATGTAGTCCCGGGGAAACGATGTGCCCCAGTCCTTTTCGATGTAGCCTTTTCCTCCGGTGAAATCTATGGTCCTACCGTCCATTACCATGGAGCCGTTTAAGATATGGTTCATGGAGACCACCCCGTGAAAGCATTCCATAAAGGGAACATACCCGTACCAGCCCATGATTCCCGGCGAAGCCAGGGTGACGGGAAACGGGGTAACTCCTTCGTAACTGATGGTGCCCGCGAGCTTCACCTCCTTTCGGTCAATGTTCAGGGTAATGCCTTTCCTGGAAAAGTAGTTGTCTCCAATCTGGATGGAGAACGAGCGCTTTCCGGCCTTGAACTCCTCTATGTCATAGGTCAGATAGTGGGTCGCATGACTTGATTCGATGACCTGGATGAACGCGTGGCGGTCCTGCCTGTTCACAAGTGATACCCCTGGGATAACAGCGAACACTTCCTTGGGCAGATCAGGATCATCTGCCGGACTTGCCGGAGTGTCGTGCTTGAAGTACCATCCTTCAAAATATTTTTTATGTTTCATATGCCCCTGGAATACTTCCGGTCTAAATATTTTCCTTGCCATTGTAAAAGTATACCACATATGTGAGGCGGCTCACTATCCCCTCATCTTACATGCTTTCACTGACGCACAATTCGATGATTTCAGCAATCCTTGGATAGTGGGTACCCTTCCAGTAAAGCTGTCCGCATGTGGAGCACTGGCGGAACTCGCTGCAGAACCCCCTCGTCTTCGGGGGAATCATCTCAAGTACCTGTTCCTTGCTGACGGCAGCGAGCAGCCCGTTGCACCGGGCGCATCGGGTCAGCGGTGATACCCACTTGCCAAGGGAATACCTCCTGGATACCTCCCTGAGCTGCTGCCGGGGATCCTGCGAACGGAGCCAGTACCCGCAGACAAGTATCTTCCGCTTCAGCAGACCGCGGTCACGGGT
Source organism: Spirochaetia bacterium (assembly GCA_007128345.1). Classification (GTDB taxonomy): domain Bacteria; phylum Spirochaetota; class Spirochaetia; order PWKH01; family PWKH01; genus SKXS01. Next base: position 630 of record SKXS01000246.1, on the reverse strand, counting down.
AAGTACAATCCTGCCCTCTCGGGATGCGGTTTCAGCAATCCGGCAGTCATCCATATCGGTATCAAAGAGGACGTCAAACCCCAGGATGCGCATATACCTCGCGAGTGTTCCGAGGTGAACATCCAAGATGAAGGTCGGCCGGCCGGCGGGACATCTTCGGGAAGCTTCCAGAGTTACCGTATCTCCGTCACATGGTCTGGTGGAATCATCAACCGCCCTGCCGTTAATCAGGTAGCCGCCGATCTCCACATGGGGAATGCCTGCTGCGTCAGCTATATCCTTCACCGTCTGATGGGGAGAGCAATTTGCGTCAACTGCACCTGCAGAGCAGCTGCCGGTGAGAAATACCTGCAGCTCTTTGGGTATGAGCAGGCGTATGTGCATCTGCTTCCTCCGTCTGTCATTCAGACAGGCTCATAAGGTACTCCGTCAGCATGATGAGCAGATCCCGGTCACCGGCACTGGCGAGGGGATCAAGCCCGAGAAGATCGCGGATTTTATCCAGGCGGAATGAAATCGTATTCCTGTGTATATCAAGGTATTCAGCAGCGTCTTTGATGCTCATGTTGCTTCTTCGCAGCGCCTCTACTGTCTCAATCAGCATTTTCCTGGTGGAGCGGTCGATAAAAG
>SKXS01000205.1 GCA_007128345.1 Spirochaetia bacterium | reverse complement strand
TATCGCCAAGCCAGCTAGCGCAGGCACGCTCAGCACTTGATGCCCTTGAAGCCAGGCTTGAGCAGGCGCGTGATGCCGTTGCTTCCTCCCGAGTAACCACTCCCATCCGGGGGAGCATTGCAGAAAAAAGTCCGAACCTGGTTATCGGAGACCTCCTTCAGCCCGGACAGCAGATAGCCCGAATTATTGATCTGAATGATCTACGGATCACACTTCCCGTCGGGCAGAGCCAGGTATTTTTCATCAGGGACGGGTACCGTGCAGAGGTACGTGTTGATGCGCCATCCGGTGCAGTTACCGCACAGGGTGTGGTGACAGCGGTGAGTGCAGGCAGCGACAGACGCACAGGAAGCTGGAACGTCATCATAGACTTTCCCAATCCTGCGCCAGGGGTGATCAGGGCGGGTATGACTGCGGATATCGTGATATTCCACGAGGATGCACCGCTTATGACCGTAGTACCAATCTCCTCTCTGGTCTTCAGGGAGGGCAGAACCTGGGTCTTTACCGTCCAGGACGGAACGGCAGTTTTGATTGAAATTGACATAATTGACCAGTACGGCGAGCTGGCAGCTGTGACTCCCATGGACCACACGATAAATCTCCTGGACCTCTCTGTGCTAGTCAGCGGACTGAGCCGGATACAGAGCGGTGATCCTGCAGTAACCGGCACCCGGTAGGAGGTACCAATGGACCAGTCACCTGCCGGACGCGAAAGTAGCAGACTCGGTATCGGCGGTTTTTCCGTCAAAAACCCCGTTCTCGTTAATATTCTCATGATTGCGGTCATAGCATTGGGCGCGTTCAGTCTTATCGGGCTTCCCCAGGAGCAGTTTGCGGAGGTGCCCTTCTTTTGGGTCAACATCATCGTTCCCTATCCCGGGGTAAGCGCCGAGGACATGGAAGTGACAGTGACGATCCCCATAGAGAATCAGTTCCAGGGAATTGACAGGCTTCAGAGAATTGTTTCCGTCAGCAGTGAAGGGCTCTCGGTGGTCCGCATCGAATTTGATGACGGGATATCGAACGATGAATTCAGGGCCCTCTACCAGGAGTCCCAGACAAGGTTCAGCCGTGTGAGACTGCCTGATGGAATACTTACTCCGGTGATTGACGACTTCTCGTCTGCTGATTTTCTTCCTGTTATTGAGGTTATCATAAGCGGGGATGTACCGTACAGCGAGCTCAGGAATGAAGCCCTGCAGCTGCGTGACCAGATTCTTCGCGTCCGGGACGTCGGAGATGTTGACCTGGTAGGTGCCCCTGAACGCCAGATTATCCTTAACGCTGACCCCCAGCGTCTCACCACCCTGGGAGTTACTCCTGCCGAGGTGCTCCGTGCTGTACAGGACCAAAATACCGTCGTGCCTGGAGGGACTTTAACCACGCCTACACAAGAATTTCTGCTGCGGACCGTAGGCTCTGTCTCCAGCATCCAGGACTTCGGCGATGTCATCATACGTCGTTCTGCAGATACCGGAGGCATGCTGCGAGTCTCAGATGTGGCGGAAGTTGTGGACGGATTCAATCCTGTCTCACCGATATCCCGTTATGACGGCGAGCGTGCGGTAAGTTTGAGGGTTACGAAAGTACCGAGGGGAAGTTCGGTCAATGTTGTTTCCGGCACCCGTGACATTGTGGAACAGCGTTCTGCGGAACTGAGCGACGGTATGAGGATATCTCTTTTCAATGACTCCACTGTCCAGATATCTTCCAGTCTCTCGGTGCTCACCTCCAATGCTGTCATCGGCCTGCTGCTGCTGGTGATCATCCTGTGGCTTTTCATCGGGTTCCGCAACGCCATGATAACTGCTGTGGGTGTGCCCATCACCTTTGCGCTCACTTTTATTCTTCTTGACCTCTTCGGCGAGACAGTCAATACCAACACTCTCTTTGGCCTGGTGCTGGTGCTCGGCCTCGTGGTGGACCATGCCATAGTGATCATCGAGAACTCCTATCGACTCAGGCAGCAGGGCCTGCTGCGAAAAGATGCGGCAATTCTTGGAACGAACCAGGTTGTATGGCCGGTGATTGCGGCTACTGCCACCACGATCGCCGCATTTCTTCCCCTCATGCTCATACCGGGAACCATCGGCAAGTTTCTCAGGGTCATCCCGCTGACAGTCACCATTGCACTGATTGCCAGCACCGGTGAAGCGCTTTTCTTTCTTCCCAGCCATTTTGCCGACTGGGGAAGGGATAAAAAGAGAAAGCGGCAGCCGGGGTGGTGGTTTGCATATTTTCGGAGGATGTATCTGAGGAGGTTAGTTAAGCTCTACAGAAGAAAAAAGACGGTGCTTGCCGCGGCACTCATCACCGCAGTCGTCATTTTCAGCTTAACAGGAACCCTCAGGCAGGATCTCTTTTCTGCAGAGGATTACAGCTACTTCACTATAGATATCACCATGCCCATCGGCACCCCCATGGCGAGGACAGATGCGGTTGTCAGTGAATACGAATCGGCTATCCTTGACAAGCGGGACCAGGGTGAAATAACTGCCATACGGTCGAGCATCGGAACTGCTGCAGGAGGAGCGGGAAGCACAACCAATGCAAATATTGCCCAAATTATTGTTGACTTGAAGGAACAGGATGAAGGCCGGACCAGGAGTATTGACGATATTATTTCAGATGTGCAGTGGGCAACCCGTTCCATTCCAGGCCCTGAGCAGGTGCTCTTCAGGAAGGCCCAGACGGGTCCTCCTACAGCCGCTCCTATCAGTTATCGGGTGTCAGGAGATGACTATAGCCAGCTTATCGAGGCCTCCCGGGAGATACGGGCTCTGCTGCAAACGGTTCCTGGCGTATCAAATATTGAGGATGATTTTACAGCCGGCAGTCCGGAACTGCAGGTAGTCATCAACCAGGAGCGAACAAGCGCCCTGGGCATAGATGCCGCATTTATCGGGAACTACATCAGGGCTCGATTTGACGGACTTCCTGCAGGTACATTTTTCCAGAATAATGAGGAGGTGTCTGTCTACCTCCGCTATGGACTGGATGGGGCAAAAGAATTTGATGATCTAGCCCAGGCAGTCATTCCGACAGCTGACGGGCGGCTCATCCCGCTTTCAAGTGTTGCATCTATCGTCCAGGAGACATCTCCGGGAAGCATCCGCAGGGTAGACGGAAAAAGGGAACTGACTATAACTGCCGATGCGGCGGAGGATGTGGACTTGCAGTCTGTTGACCAGCTTGTCCTCTCATCATGGGAAGGGGGACTTAATTCCCGTTTTCCTGGGACCCTGCTGCTGGTGGGCGGTGAGTTCAGTGAATTCCAGGACCTGCTCCTCGACATATTACGGATATTTACCCTAGGCGTGCTGCTCATCTACTTGATTCTCGGTACTCAGTTCAAGAGCTATACCCAGCCGCTGCTTATTCTGCTCTCTGTGCCTTTTGCCTTCGCCGGTGTGGTTCTCTACCTCATCGTATCAGGCACTCCGCTTTCCACGACGGTAATCTATGCGGGTGTAGCCCTGGCCGGAATAGCCGTGAATGACGCCATCGTGCTCATAAGCTTCATTAATGATCAGCGGGCTAAGGGAGTACCGGTCCGCCGGGCTGTGCTTCTCGGGGCTTCAACCAGGCTTCGGCCGATCATTCTCACTTCGCTGACCACCATCATGGGACTTCTGCCCACTGCTGTGGGAATCGGGGGTACTTCAGTTGTGTGGGGACCCATGGCGAGCACTATCATCTTCGGTCTCTTCTTCTCAACGATTACTACTCTGGTGATCATCCCCATGCTCTATGGAACCCTGTACGACAGGAAGACCCCATCTTCTCAGGAGGAGACGCGCATGGAAAAAGCTAAACCGGTTTCTATACAGGGCAAACTGCTTATCGGGGTGCTGGCTTTCGGTCTGGCAGGGCTGTCTGCGCCCCAGGTTCAGGCGCAGACAGGCATGGGACGCGGGTATCCTGACATATTCTGCTGTGAGGCGAGTCAGCAGCTTACAGAAGCTGCTGTTGACACTGCTGAGCTCAGGGAGTTCCTGCGGGAATGGGCGCAGGCGCCAGGAGGACAGGAGTCCGCCAGCATCAGCATGCTCTCAGGCCCGCTGCAGAGGGGCATGACGGAGGAGAACCTCATGCTTGCGTCACTCCGATCAGTTTCCCGGATGCAGGATGCCCAGGTACGTGACTTGGAGCTTAGGATGTATCCGGAGCTGTCTCTTCAGGCAGCGCCTCTCTATGAGTTTTCCGATAACATGCCGCCCAATACTCCCCAGAGTCATGCCTTCGGGTTTGGGGTAGGCGTGACAAGCCAGCTGCCCACCGCAGGTACGATCAGCCTGAATGTCAGTCACCGCTCGTCCATGAGCCAGTCAGGTGATGACTGGATATGGAACCAGAGTCCAGCAGTCTCGCTCACCCTGCAGCAGCCGCTTTTTCAGGGACAAGGAGTGATCCGTACTGATCACATGCGTACTGTGCTGAGGAAGGCGGAGCTGTCACGGGATGAAGCTGCTGAAACTGCTGAGGATGCCAGGAGCCGGCTCGTTCTCCAGTACCTCAGCCTGCTCCACTTGCGTCAGACTATTCTGGAACAGCGCTGGTATGCTCATGAACAGATCCTTCTGCTCAGGGATGATCTGCTTCAGGCGCAGAGAGATCTTGAACGCGGCCTGATAAGTTTCAGTGACTACCGGAACATTCAGCTGCGCCTAGATCAGCTGCTTCTGCAGACAGCAGATGTGAACAAGGAGCTAAACTCCCTGGACCGTTCAATGGAAGAGCTCTATAAGCTTCCTGAAGCCAGGAGCATACTGCTATTTCCATCCACTGAAGCGATAGCTTTTATTGAACGCTTTACTGGCGGTTTTTTTTTTTTTTTTTTGGAGGTT
>SKXS01000224.1 GCA_007128345.1 Spirochaetia bacterium | reverse complement strand
TTGTACGGATATACCGATTTTTGGAACGACTCATGCCGACCATATGGTCCATGATATACCCTGCACCCCACCTTTGGAGAGCCGATATGTGAGAAGAAACTACGAACATGAGACCGGGAGACAGATCGTCCGGCATCTCGTATCCCTCGACGCTGGTCCGGAAGAGATCGAGATGATCCTCGTGGGTTGTCACGGTCCGTTTACCTGGGCGAGCAATATACGGAAGGCATTAGAAAACGCGGTAGCACTCGAAGAGATAGCGCGTATGGCGTATCATACAAAGATGATCCGACCTGATACCGAACGATTGCCAGAGGAACTCAGGCAAAAACACTACCAGCGCAAACATGGTCCTGATGAGTACTATGGACAGAAGTACAGCGGTTGAACTGAGGCTGATAACAGTTGGGGAGCTGTTTTAAGAAAAGGAGGAAAACGACATGACCGACACGAATAACCGGAATAAAGATCCCAGGTCCGTTATTGCAGACGGCAACGGATTTCTTGGTATCGAACTTGGGTCTACGCGGATAAAGGCAACCCTGATCTCTATGGACGCGACTCCAATTGCCCATGGTTCCTACACCTGGGAGAACAGGTTGGAGAATGGTGTGTGGACGTATGACAAGGAGGATGTGTTTACCGGTCTTGCCGAGTGTTACAGCGACCTCGTTTGCTGTATAGACAGGGAATATGGGCTCTCGCTCACCAGGCTCGCCGGAATCGGAATAAGCGGGATGATGCACGGCTACCTTGTCCTCGACCATGAGGAACACCTCCTTGTTCCGTTTCGAACATGGAGAAATACGATTACCGGCGAAGCCTCTAAAAAACTGACGGAATTGTTCGGATTTCCAATTCCTCAGCGTTGGAGCATTGCTCATCTCTATCAGGCAATCCTAAACGAAGAGGAACACATCCGGCAGATTAATCGGATCACTACCCTTGCCGGTTATGTACACTTTGTGCTAACCGGGAGCTTCGTCATCGGTATGAACGACGCATCGGGGATGTTTCCGGTCGATTCCAACACCGGAGACTACTATAGTGATATGACTGAAATCTTCGACAGGGCAGTACATAGTGTCACCATGGTCCCCTGGAAAGTGAAGGAGATCCTCCCCGAAATTTTTGCGGCAGGTATGTCCGCAGGAACGCTGACTGAAAGAGGTGTCTCTATTCTCGATCGGACGAATTCACTAATGCCGGGAATCCCCCTCTGCCCACCGGAGGGCGATGCCGGAACCGGTATGGTAGCTACAAACAGCATCAGGAGGAGGACCGGTAACGTGTCGGCGGGAACATCAGTCTTTGCAATGGTGGTATTGGAGTCACCCCTGAAGGAAGTCCATTCTCAAATCGACGTGCTCGTAACTCCCGACGGCAAACCGGTGGCCATGGTGCATTCCAACAACTGCACCTCGGACCTCGATGCGTGGATGACTCTGTTTCATGAGGTATCCAGGCAGCTTGGCCATGAGATTCCCATTCGTTCTGTCTATGAAATGCTTCTGCCGCTGGCATTAGCGGGAGACACCGATGCCGGTGGCCTCTTGACCTACGGATATGTGTCGGGCGAGCATATGACGGGATTTGAGGAGGGAAGACCCCTACTCATACGTGATCCCTCGCGGATTTTCTCGCTTTCCAACTTGATTCGTGCTCATCTCTTTTCTGCCCTGGCAGCAATGCGCATGGGTTTGGACATACTAAAAGAAAAGGAAGGTGTCACTGTCGATGAAATCCGCGGTCACGGCGGCTTTTTTAAAGCTCCCGGCGTAGGGCAGCGGATAATGGCTGCGGCAACCGGTACGCCGGTGCGCTTACAGAAAACTGCCAGTGAAGGTGGTGCCTGGGGTATGGCGCTTCTCTCCTCGTATATGGTCAACGGCGCCGAATGGAAAAACCTTGATGAATACCTGGATATTGTGTTCCACGACACCATAACCAGCGTCGTCGAACCCGACATTGAGGAAGTGAGAGGGTTCGATGAATATTTAAGCCGCTATACTCGAGGACTTCCGATAGAACGTACCTCGATCGAATTATTATGATATAGTCGATATACAGCCCAAACCTCTATAGATAGGCTCACTTTATTTCTGTTCGTGTTGCACTTCCAAAATGATAAGTTTTTTGGTACGATATAAATTCTCTAGGTACTCCTAATGGTTCTCATCTTTTTGACGCCATTCGACCAAAGGAGGGGGTATGAAAACCGATATCATCGATACCATATTGGGCATTGATATTGGAACATCTCTGATTAAAACGAACCTCTACTCACTCGACGGAAGACACCTTGTTACCGCTTCTCAAAGAAATGTACTCACCCATGAACGGCCTAAATGGGTTGAATACGATATGGAAGAAATATGGGTTAAGGCAAAAACCTGCATTGGGGTCATTCTCAATAAAACCGATGCAAATCGTATACGGATAATTGGAATCGGTATTACCGGTCAGGGAGACGGTACTTGGCTGATAGATGAACACCTAAACCCTGTGAGACCTGCTATTAGCTGGTTGGACGGACGCACTGGTGAAATGGTTTTGGATCTGCATAAGTCGGGGGTATCAAAGAGTGTTTTTGATATCACCGGTACAAGTATAAATCAGAGTAACCAGGCTGTACATCTATCTTGGCTGATAAAACACGAGCCGGAATCAATAAGGAAATCATATAAGGTTCTACGGGCAAAAGACTGGATTTTCCTCAAGCTCACAGGAAAAGTTTCTACCGACACCTCTGATGCTTCCTACACGTACTTCGATATAAAAAAGAACATATATGACGACAGAATTCTCGATCTCCACGGTATATCCGAATGTGAGCATCTTTTGCCCGAAGTTCTCCATCCTCGTGGCAATATTTCAAAAATAAAAAAGGATGTTGCAGGAGAACTTGGTCTTAATACCGATATTCCGGTGGTATCCGGCCCGGTAGATATGTCATCCTCCGCTCTCGGGCTCGGTATAATAGAGCCTGGGCAAAGCAATACCATACTGGGAACAGCTGGTATCCATCAGGTTCTCATTACCGATCCTCCGGGACCACCGGTGAATGCGGGCTACACCATCTCTCACATCGTAGAGGGCGTGTGGTTGAGAGTTTTGCCATCTATGACGGGCACGCTCAATTTGCAGTGGTTTATAAAAAAGCTATATGGTTATAGTGAAACCGTGCAGAAGAATATAGATTGGGAAACGATTGAACAGAAGGTGCGGCAGGTTCCGGTAGGTTCTTACGGCATTATGTACCATCCCTACATTGATCCGGCCGGAGAACGAGCGCCCTTTATGAATCCAGCTGCCAGGGCACAATTCATCGGACTCAATATCCATCACAGCAAAGAGGCATTGCTTCATGCGGTATATGAGGGAGTGGCTCTGTCGGCACTCGACTGCTATTCATCTCTTCCATCCTATTCCGAAGAAATTAGGCTTGCAGGAGGCGGTTCACGCAGTGAATTGTGGTCACAGATGCTCGCCGATGCCCTCGGCAGGCGAGTCCGCCATGTCCTGGAGAAAGAGACAGGAACGAAGGGAGCAATGATAAATACCGCTGTCGCTCTGGGCATATACAAAACCTATGAAGAAGCGGTTAAAGACACCGTTATTCCGGGAGAGAAGTTCGACCCGAGTAGCGAGAATCATCGGAAATACTCAGAGCTCCTCAAAATCTTTAGGAATACCTACAAGGCGATGACTCCTATTTGGCAGGAACTCAACAATTTTTCGGAACAGTCGTTAATGACTACATTGACCAGAAAATAGCCCTCAAGGAATCGGGAGTCCGTATATGAATAATGTAGTTTTCAACAGGACAGCCAACAGCAGACAATGCGGACTCTATGAGTGTTAACTTCTCCTCATTGACACTCCGAGGCTTGCAGAAGCCTTTTGGGTGACCTGTCTGCTGTGAAGGCAGATGATGTCGAAACCACTAGGCAGTTATCATCTGACACGCGAACGGGAAAACTGGTCGAAAAAATTGAGACGAAACTCACAGATGTGAGCTTCTATCGATCAAACTTGGTTAAGTGACTTAATCGCATACACGAAAGGAGTCAGAGTAAATTGTATCGTCAACAAATGGTATCTGTCGAAATTGACGAATTAGACTCAGGATCTTTGTGCTAAGCTTGACCTTAATCTCAGACTGACTGGTTCGTTATAGGGAAACCAAAAAGATGAAAGATAGATTGAAGCTATCTCTCTACTTGCATGAAACAGAGAGTCTCTCCTAATGATGCGTTAACCTTGTTGTTTTTTGGGAAATACCCGAATGTCGTGTCAGCAGATCCTATCACAGCCAAACGATCATCCGATTAGGTTGCATAGTTGCACTTTTTATTTCTAAGATTAACAGGTTTCTGAATGATCCAGGAACCTGTTTTTCTGCAATTTGTTTTCTTCTATCCCGACGGTACCCGGCTGTGTAAACCCTGGGAAGTGTATGAGGTACTTCGGCTATGAGCGGCTTATCGCTCGGATCTATAGTATTGTGTGCATAGGTTTTGCCTTCAGGGAGTGTATTGGTTATACTAGATACATGGTACAATCTGGATTTTTTCAAAACGTGATGAATGAAATAGGACTCTATATTGGGGCTCTGATCGTAGTAGCCATCGGGGTTGTGCTGCTGCTTGCCGTGAATACTTCTCTAAAGAAAAAGATTAAGAAGCTTGGGGAGCAGCAGACCCAGCAGGGTCATCGGCTGGCAGGCCGATCACTACCTTTCTACCGGTTTTTTCAGCGTATTGCCGTTCCCTTGATCTTCCTCGGTATCCTTTCGATTGGTGTGAACATGGTTGATTTTGATGAGCGCTTCCAGGCCATGGTACAGGGTGTGTTTGCTCTTATTA
>SKXS01000155.1 GCA_007128345.1 Spirochaetia bacterium | reverse complement strand
CTTCTCACCTATGTGTTTATCCTGGGGACTTTGCTGCTGTTTCCTTTGGCGCTATGGGAAGGGAGCCTGCATGCGGTTGCCTATCTGGATGCGGCGGGGTACATCAGTATTCTTTTTCTCAGTATTGGATCAGCAGGCATTGCATACCTCTGGTACTACGAAGGGATATATAAGGTGGGACCTTCAAAAGCTGCCATATTCATGAATCTGGAACCGATAGCTGCGGTGACCTTCGGCTTTCTGCTGCTGGGAGAGACAGTATCCTTCACGATCCTGCTGGGAGGGCTGCTGGTCATTACGGGGGTAGTCATCACCGCATCCTGCAGAAGGAATACCTTGACGGTGCTTCCTGATTAAAACATAAGCCGGGCATCAAGCCCGGCTTATGCAGTATTCTGTATTTTCTGTATCCGCGCTACTTCATGCGAGCCTTGTACGCAGTAATCTGCTGTTCCATGCGCTTGGGAAGTCTGTCACCGACACTGTCGATGAAGCTGTCAAGATCACCGAACTCGGAAACAAAGGCATCGGCATCCACCTTAAGGATTTCCTCCATCTCCTCCTGGGAAATCTCCAGTCCGTTGAGATCGAGATCTTCAAGTCTCGGCATCATACCAAGAGGTGTCTCAATAGCGCCAACCTCTCCGGAAACACGCTGACACATCCATTCGAGGACGCGGCTGTTTTCACCGAACCCAGGCCAGATGAACTTGCCCTGGTCATTCTTTCTGAACCAGTTCACGTAGAAAATCTTAGGTGCTTTTTCTCCAAGCTTGTCTCCCATTTCAAACCAGTGATCCCAGTAGTTGCCGATGTTATATCCGCAGAACGGAAGCATTGCCATGGGATCCCGTCTCAGCTTGCCTTTTACGTCAAGGGCGGCTGCTGTTGGCTCGCTGGCTGCGGTTGCACCCATGAACACACCATGGTCCCAGTCGAATGCCTCATGCACCAGCGGCATGACCTTGGTTCTCCGTCCCCCGAAGATGAAGATGTCGATGGGTACTCCCTTGGGATCTTCCCAATCGTCGCAGATAATCGGACACTGGGCTGCAGGAGTGGTGAACCGGGCATTGGGATGTGCTCCCGGGGTGCCGGAATCAGGTGTCCAGTCATTGCCTTTCCAGTCGATGCCATGATCGATTTCCACATTCATATCTTCCCACCAGATGTCGTTGTCATCGGTAAGCACACAGTTGGTGAAGATCGAGTTTTCCTTAATAGTCTCCATAGCCATGGGATTTGACTTGTAGCTTGTGCCAGGGGCAACACCGAAGAATCCGGCCTCAGGATTGATCGCCCGCAGTGTTCCGTCGGGGCCAATTTTCATCCATGCTATGTCATCGCCAATGCACTCCGCCTTCCATCCTGGAACAGTGGGAATAAGCATGGCCAGGTTGGTCTTGCCGCAGGCGCTTGGGAAGGCAGCGGCTATGTGGTACTGCTTGCCCTTGGGGCTGGTCAGTCGAAGGATGAGCATATGTTCAGCCATCCATCCTTCACGCTTGGCAAGGGCGCTGGCAATGCGCAGCGCAAGGCACTTCTTGCCGAGCAGGGCATTTCCTCCGTATCCGGATCCGTAGGACCAGATGAGGTTCTCTTCGGGGAAATGGGCAATATACTTCTGTTCAATCGGAGCACAGGGCCACTGGCCGTCGTCTGATTCGCCGGGCTCAAGGGGCTTGCCTACAGAATGGACGCAGGGAATGAACTGACCCTCATCACCCAGGGTCTCAAGCACCTTGGTGCCTACACGGGTCATGATGTGCATGTTTACGACAACATAGGCACTGTCAGTAATTTCAATACCGATCTTTGCAATGGGCGAACCAATGGGTCCCATGGAGAAGGGGATAACATACATGGTCCGACCGCGCATGCATCCGTCATACAGTTCCCGCATGGTCTGCTTCAATTCCACCGGATCTATCCAGTTGTTTGTGGGGCCGGCTTCATCCTTGGATCTGCTTGCAATGTAGGTTCGGTCTTCAACCCGTGCCACATCGCTGGGATCTGACCTGAAGAGCACGCTGTTCGGACGCTTTTCCTCATTGAGCTTAACCGCAAGCCCTGACTCGATCATATCATTCATATGTCGGTCATATTCTTCTTTGGTGCCGTCACACCATTCAACACGGTCCGGTTTGCACATTGCCTCAATTTCATTAACCCAGGCTATGAGCTTCTTGTGATTCGTCGGTACTGACATCTGTGTCTCCTTATACATGAAATTTTGTTCAACCAATACAGCTATGCTGCAGTTGGTATGAGAGCAACAAGAAAATCCATTTTGAGAATGTTCGATTGTGACCTATCCTCTGCACTGCTAATGCACGGTATGTACAAGCTGAATGAAAATGAGCAGCCCTGATTGCTACACCAGCTCCTGCAGGCTGTCTTTTCTTGTCGGCCACATTATAGCAAAAAAATCATGACAGTCAATAGTCTGAGAAACTAACCTGTACATTTATTATGAGAATCCAGAACGTATACATCGGAGCCGATACATCCCGATCATGAAGCATGCTGTATTGCACCATAGGTATGAATTCAGGTATCCTTGCACAGGAGAAAGTACCGTGCCTTCACACGTCACACATATCCTGTTCGGAAATGAGGTGCTCGCAGAACTTGGCATCCCCTTGCGACATGCACCGTGGTTTTATGTAGGCTGCCAGGGCCCTGATCTGTTTCTGCATAACCAGCGAACCATGCCCAGAGCTCTTTCATGGGGCAGGGAGCTCCATCGTCGCGGATACGGTGATTTTACTGCCGCACTGTTCAGAGAGCTCTGTGCAAGCCTAAATGAGTGGAGTTCACCTCAAGGAATGTATATTCTTGGGTTCATCACCCATGCATTTCTCGATCGGCACACCCATCCCTACGTTGAAGCATGGGCGGGGTGGGGCCGAGACCGAAGGTATGCACATCCGTTTCTCGAACGCCTTATTGATGCTGAGCTCTTCTCCGTGCGGGAGGGTAGGCGTATCAGTGACATATCATGCTTTCAGTGGGTGAACCTTGGTAAGCATGCTCCCGACCCGCTGGTCAAGCTGCTCAGCGAAGCTGCCCAATCTCATTTTACTCGCAGACTAGCTGATGATGCGGAGGTGAAGGTGATTCATGCGTACCTTGACACCATGGGTTTTCTGGAAATGACTGACTCCTGGGACCCGGTACGCATCAGAAGCCTCATTGCCCACCGAGATCCGGAAGGTGCTAAGCGCCTTATATCGCTCTACCATCCCCCGCATCTGCCTGTCCATATGGATGTACTCAACCTCTCCCGCTCCCCGTGGGGCCCAAAACCGGGAGTCGCGAAGAGCTTTCTTGATCTTCTGGGGGAAGCGAAGGATCTCTGTACTGAGGTCATCCGTCAGGTGATGGAAACTGAGTGTCAGGATGCTCCGGACATTGCGCCTATTGTGGATAATGAAGGTCTCAACGCTGCGGGAGACCGGGCAAGCAGTGCCGGAATCCAGGACCCTCTTCCGCTTCCGGAGGCACTTGAAGCGCTTTATCGGTCAATTTTAGCATATTCCCCTCCTTGATATCATGTAGTCTTATGGTACAATGCAGAAGCAAGATATCAGGAGGGAAGCTTATGTCAGTACGCAAACTGGTAGAACGATCGCGAAGTTACCGGAGATTTTACGAAGATGTGCCCGTAGACCACGAGACATTGCGTCAGCTGATTGATCTGGCAAGACTTTCTGCTTCAGGGAGAAATGTGCAGCCGCTGAAGTATGCCATCTCCTGCGACCAGGCGACCAATGAGCTGGTCTTCCCCTGCCTCGCATGGGCGGGCTACCTGGATGACTGGGACGGGCCAGGAGAAGGCGAGCGTCCTGCAGCCTACATCGTCATCGTCAATGACCGGAATATCAGCAAGTCCTGCGGCTGCGACCACGGAATAGCCGCCCAGAGCATCATGCTGGGTGCAGCCGAAATTGGGCTTGGTGGCTGCATGATCGGGTCCATTCAGAGGGAGAAGCTCGGGAAAGTGCTGGGGCTTGAGGAGCATCTTGAGATCATCCTGGTGCTTGCTTTGGGCAAGCCGAAGGAAGAGGTGATCATTGAGACCATCGGTCCCGATGGAGATATCAAGTACTGGAGAGACGCCAAGGGAAGTCATCACGTGCCGAAACGGGCGCTGGATGATATCGTCATATCATAAGGATATAAGGAGTACACGTGCGTATCGTACAAGCTGTACCGACACTGGAAGGAGCGGGAGTACATCTGAAGCGGGTATTCGGACATTCAAGCCTGCCACAGTTTGATCCCTTTCTGCTTCTAGATGACTTTCACGGAAATGATCCGAAGAAATACATCAAGGGATTTCCATGGCATCCGCACAGGGGAATAGAAACGATCACATACCTCATCTACGGTAAGGTGGAACATGGGGACAGCCTGGGCAATGCAGGCGTCATCGAGCCTGGAGATGTGCAGTGGATGACGGCCGGCAGCGGGATCATACATCAGGAGATGCCCAAGGGAAGGAAGGATGGGCTTATGCGCGGCCTGCAGCTGTGGGCAAATCTTCCTGCATCGCAGAAAATGACCGAGCCTGCGTACCGGGATGTGCATTCCAGCCAGATTCCTGAGGTCTCCAGTCCCGGCGTGCGGGTAAAAATCGTAGCAGGAACCTATGGAAACACAACCGGTCCAGTACAGGGCATTTTCATACAGCCTCAGCTCTTTGATGTAAACCTTGATGCAGGTGGAGCATTTATCCACGAAGTGCCCGAAGGCTATACCTATTTTGCCTACATCCTTGACGGATCTGTCACTGTGGATGGAGGAGAAAAAGAGGTGAGTGAGGAGCATCTTGTGTCGCTGAAAAGCGGAAAGCCGGTTACCCTCACCGGAGGTAAGCGTGGGGCTAAGATTTTTGCAGCAGCAGGAAAACCTCTGAATGAACCAGTT
>SKXS01000157.1 GCA_007128345.1 Spirochaetia bacterium | reverse complement strand
GGATAGTGATTGAGCACCTCAAATATGTGCGGATCGAGTTCAGCGTAGTCCAGACGCACAAGAGGGTACTTCAGCAGTTCGCTGACCACACCTCCTGCACCGGCACCGACAATATACACGCGCTCAGGAGATGGATGGTAGAGCATAGGTATGTGGGTGAACTCCTCAATGTGCACTATGTCAGGATTGGGAGAGGTAATCAGGGGAATTCCATCAGCATAGAACGTGTACTCACCCCCCCTGAGAGTAACGGTAATATTCCCGTACACCGAATTCTTGGAGTAGAGCACCTCCCTTCCCTCCCACTGGCGCTCCAGCGAGCTCGTATGCAGGCGCTCAGCCCCCCCTGAGACGAGCAGGTACCCCGCAAGGAGGGTGACAGCAAGCGAAGCTGCTGCAAGCATCCAGGAGGAAGGGGGCATTGCTGCCCCTGATTGCCTCGGAATAATCAGGAGCACACAGACTGCTGCATTGAGCAGCGATATGCCCAGAGCTATGTGCATTCCATGGAAATGAGGTATGAGCAGAAATGTAACGATTATCCCTGCAGCGAGGGTCCCCAAGGTTTCCCACACGTAGACCCTGCTGATGCCTGATGCACCACGTGTTCGGGTATATCGGCTGCAGATGGTGCAGGCAGAAGAGAAGAGCGCACCGTGGAAGATACTGGTCGGCAGCAGCACCAGAAGTGAACCGGAGAACATGCGCGTAAAACCCATTCCTTCGCCGGGCTGAATTCCCAGGATTGGGCGCAGATTGCGGGCAGCCCACATAGAGAGGATGAACGAAAGCGCAAAAAGCAGCTGAATGAGTACGAATAATGCTGTATGGCTGCGTTTCGTATCAAAGATACGTCCTGCTGCCCGTACGCCCGCGGCTTCCAGGATCAGCCAGTTTGCCAGGATAATGCCTATGGAGAGCTCATTCCCCAGGAAGGCGACCATGAGTTCCCTGATCAGCACCACCTGGGCGGCAAATCCGCTGAAGCCCATGAGCAGTACCGCTGCAATTATGACGGAACTTGAAGAAAGCATCAGAACCATAGGCCGGGAATCTCGTGTCCGCAGAACCCGCACGCTCCATCCTCTATGAGGTTCTGTATTACCTGGAAGTGAACCCGATGGATGATCCGTTTATCACAGTTGGCACAGAAGGTGGAGTTGTAGGTATGCCCGGGAACATTGCCGATGAACACGTATTCTATACCCTCCTCTTTGGCTATGCAATAGGCTGTCTCCAGAGTCTCAACTGGCGTAGGGGGAAGATGGGTGAGCCGATATGCCGGTACAAACCGGGTGAAGTGCAGCGGCACATCGGTCCCGAGGGTATCGGCGATCCAGGCGCACATCTTACGTATCTCCGCCGGATCATCATTAATCGTCGGGATGACCAAGTTGACTATTTCCAGCCACACCCCCGACTCCCGTATGATTTCCAGCGCCTTGAGCACCGGTTCAAGCCGAGCTGATGAATTGTCATACGCCCGCTGTGAAAATCCTTTGAGGTCAATGGTGACTGCATTTGTGTACTTCAGAAGCTCCTTGAGCGGCTCGGGATTCATCGCTCCGTTTGAGTGCCAGAGGATTTTGATGTCTACCTCTTTAGCCATCCTGGCAATGTCATAGAGGTATTCATAGCAGCTGGTAGGTTCATTGTAGGTAAAGGAGATTGTCCTGAGGGAATGCTCCTTCGCCATGGCTATCACAGCCTGGGGAGGAAGCTCTATGAACTTCAACTGCTCCAACGTGCTCTGGGACAGGTGCCAGTTGTGGCAGTGCCTGCAGGTAAAGTTACATCCGGCAGTCCCGATGCAGAGAATGTCGGTCCCCGGAAGGTTATGAAACTGGGGTTCCTTCTCCATGGGATCTATATGCACTGCCGACGGCTTCCCGTAAACCACAGAATAGAGTTTTCCGTCTATGTGCTCCTTATTCCCGCAGAAGCCCCGGGATCCTTCTGCTATTACGCACTCACGGAAGCAGACCTGGCACTGGAGCCGCCCGCATTCCAGTTCCTCATAGAACATAGCCTCCCTCATGAAGCCTGTCCCTGAGACTGGAGTAGCTCCTGAGGTGACCGGCGTCTGGTCTCTTCCTGCCTGAACCGGGACCAGGACAATCAAACCTGTTATGACTGCCCAGAACAGCGCGGGTATTATCCGATATGTCATGGGCACCTCCTTTATAGTTCACCATAAGGGACCCCTACCGGCATGATGAGCAGGGGTATGGCTGTCGGAGTCTTGAGGAGGCTCTGCACTGCTCCGTCCTGGAATGCTCCTATGATCACCGAGCCCAATCCGAGGGAAACTGCCTGTAGCTGAATATTCTGGGCTGAAGCTCCAGCATCCATGGGCACATAGCGCATCTCTCCTCTGCTCCCGTACCGGCTGACCGTCCTGCTGTACATCGCTGAGATCACTACTGTTACCGGGGCCTGCAGGGGAGCTGTCTGTCCGGCACATGCATCGCTGAGGGAACGCCGGTAATCTCCTGGACTGATCTGCACCAGCGCATGGGTATCCCACTTATACTGATATATTCCAGGTTCAAGACCCTCAACATTTCCTGCTGCTATGAAGAGTTCCAAGGGGTGCATCGCCCCGGCAGACGGGTATGACCGGGTAGGTCCGCTGAGCCCGTCTACGGTCTTCCCGGCGGCTGCCCAGAGCAGTTGGGATACCTGCTGCAGCGTTACGGGTTCTGCCGTAAAGCGCCTTACCGAACGCCTCATAAACAATGACTCTTCGAACGTGTAAGATCCCTCCAGGACAGGTTCCGGAAGACTTACTGAGACCTGCTGCTGCGGTTGGGGAAACTGGGCTGCCAGCGGGAAGTGCAGTACGGTCAAGATCAGCAAGGCACCCATACGTACGTTACTGCGTACCATATGTGAAACTCCTTACGGCTGCCACTTCAGAGCATACACGTGTATATGCAGTATACCATACCTTTGGGGGTGAAAATAGGCTGGGGGTTCATTACCTCCCATTAAATCCACATGCCTTCAATACACATACATGTATTTCCCTTGCATCTTTATATGTCGTTTCACTAAATCACCCTTTTTTACGGCAAGGTCTTACGCTTAGTCAGGTTTCACTCGGATCCCTTCGTAATGATATGATATCTGTAGAACATATACGCTTCCCTTAAGCATGAATGCTGGAGAAATGGAGCATTACCTTACGGGGTGTATATGAACATCAAGTCAATTAATTGCTTCATCATCTTTCCAGCATAGAAGTCCAAGGTATCCTGATCCAGGGGTTCTCCATCTGCAAGTACAGTCACTCTCTTCACTGCTGCGTACAACTGCATCAACATCTAGATACTATAGATATTTTGAGGAGCTACTCATGAACACAGTATCTAATGTGGTGATTTTGGAGAATGCAATGCACTATTCTTTCATGCTTAACGAATACATGCTGGACAAACTACAGTATGTCAATATATAATTTAGTCGACTGTATATTTTCAAACTAGGATATGCTATGGACTTTCTATCTATTGGAGAATATGAGAACCTGCCGCTGCATAAGGTTGTCTATAACAAACTTCGTGAATCGATACTCTCAGGGGCATTGAAACCTGGGGAGAAGTTGATAGAAAACGAAATATCCAAGAAACTCAACATCAGCAAAACCCCGCTCAGAGAAGCCATACGCGAGTTATCTCAAGAAGGCCTGATAATCCACAATACCCGTAGAGGTATACGCATCATTGATTTCTCAGAAGAAGATGTATTTGAGATTATTACCCTGCGAGCAGAACTTGAAGCACTCGGCATACAGCTTGCCATTGAAAAACTACGGGAAGAAGATTTTGTAGTTCTCCAGGAAATTGTTGATCAGCTAAGGGATGCTTCAAATAAGGAAGACAAAGTTGCCATGGCAAAATCCGACATGGATTTTCATCGTTTTCTCATGCACAAAGCGGGAAATTCCCGCCTTGAAAAAGCATGGGAGACCATTGCTTCACAAATGACTGTGCTGTTGAAGATGATTGACTTTTATAGCTGTACTCCCAATTTCGCAGAAATAAATCATCGCAGACTTATTGATTCAATCCGTAGCGGAGACAGCGAGAAAACATCTGCAACATTAAAATCACACATATTACTCAGTCAGGAGTTAATCCTTGACCATTTTCATAGAATAAAACAAAAAACATGATACAGCAGTATCCCTTGATACGGGGATAAGGGGAGAGCATGCTGTCACTCTCGGAAATTGAAAAACTTCCTTTGCACAAGCTTGTCTACCGAATCCTCAAGGAGTCTATCCTTAACGGATCGCTGAAACCAGGTGATAAGCTAGTTGAAGAAATTATTTCCCGGAAATTATCCATCAGCAAGACTCCTGTGCGTGAAGCAATCCGAGAACTTACGCAAGAAGGATTAATTATTCATCACTCTCGGCGGGGTATAACAATTATTGATTTCACTGAAAAAGATATTCTGGAGATTATCACGTTACGTGAGCACATAGAAAGTTTTGGCCTTTCCTTATCCATCCCCAGGTTCAATGACGAGGATAAAAAATATTTTCAGTCGATAATTAATGACATATATGAGTTTGAACAGAAAAAACAATACAAAGATCTTGTCAGAAAAGATCTGGAATTTCATAAAGCCCTCATTGAAGCTTCCGGCCACTCACGACTGATAAAAATTTGGAGCCTGCTGGAGTCTCAGGTGCTTGTCCTGCTGAACATAATTGATTACGACATGTTTGCACTCCATTATTCCGGTACATCACATACAGAATTGCTGACATGTATTTTCTCAGGAAATACGCATGTAGCACTGAGTAACCTCCGTGACCATATCAGAACATCAGGAAAACATGTCCTTCGCTGCATAAAGCAGGGCAGCAATACAGGGCAGTTATGAATTTGGCTCCAAACCAACAATAGGTATGATATTGTAT
>SKXS01000018.1 GCA_007128345.1 Spirochaetia bacterium | reverse complement strand
GCAGAACCTTTCAGCGACAATAGGGTGCGGTTGGCTATGAAGTATGCCATGGATCCTCACCTCATTGCGCGGAGCATGCAGGGAGAGCTTGGCGAGAGCGTGTTCTATGACGAAACTCCCATCATGAATATCCTTGCCCAGCACAAGGAACTTCCCCTGAGGGAACAGGACGTGGAAAAGGCCCGTTCCCTGCTGGCAGAAGCGGGTTATCCTGACGGAGTGTCCGTTGAGCTGTACTACGCTTCAGACCACCCCTTCAACCAGGACCTCGCACAGACAATAAAGGAACTTGCCGCTCCAGCAGGATTTGATGTGGATTTGCGGGGATTCACCCGGGATATCTACCTCTCCCAGTACTGGCTAAACAGGCCGTTTCTGATAACCGGATGGGGCGGAAGGATCGACCCCTCCATGCTGCTCTACTTAGCCTTCCATTCAAGGGGTCCCTGGAATGAGTCACATATGGACCATCCGGAAGTTGACCGGCTCATCGACTTGATATCTGCTGAGGTGGATGAACAGAAGCGCCAGGAATACTACGACGAACTGCAGGAGATCTTCTATGAAGAAGGTCCTCTCATCAATGTGCAGGTGCCTTATCTCGTGGCGATGAGCGACTCAGTGGTGAACTACCGCCAGCCGCTGACGATGATCCCCCAGTATAAGTACACTGATATACGCTAATGAATTTTACGTTTATGATTATAAAACGACTTGGGTCACTTGTGGTGACCCTTGTCGTTATGTCTGTGGTCATCTTCCTGCTCGTGGAAATAATGCCGGGAGATGTCGCAGAGATGATCCTCGGTCAAAGCGCCACTCCAGAATCACTTGAAGCACTGAGGGAAGAACGGGGACTTAACGACCCTGTCTTCACCCGTTACCTAAGATGGGCAGGGGGCCTGCTTCAGGGAGATTTGGGGGAGTCCATCTACATGCGGGGTGTTCCCATCAATACCCTCCTGTGGAGACGTGTCGGGCATTCAATGCTGCTGGCCCTGACCGCATTCATCATATTCGTACCCCTCTCCATATTCCTCGGGATAGTTGCGGGGGTGAAGGCAAAGAAGACCGCAGATTCCATCATATCATTTTTAGGCCTGGCAACGATGGCACTCCCTGAATTCGTATCAGGCGTATTTCTCATCAGCATCTTTGCCGTGCAGCTGCGAATTTTTCCCATCATCAGCGTGATACCCATAGGCGAGTCAGTCTTCAGCAACCTGGACATCCTGATACTCCCGGCTCTCTCAATTACCTTCGTCATGTTCGGATATGTATCACGTATGCAGCGATCCTCAATGATCCAGGTCATGAACTCGGACTACATCCGGGCGGCCATGCTCAAGGGGATGCCGAGACGTTACGTCATACTCCGCCACGCATTAAAGAACGCCATGCTGCCGACCATCACCATCATCGGAATGAACATGGGATGGCTCTTCGGCGGGCTGATCGTGGTGGAGACCCTCTTCGCATACCCCGGCATGGGCTCACTGCTCATGACGGCCATCAGGACCCGTGACGTGCCGCTTATTGAAGCCTGCGTGCTGCTGATTACCGTGGTGTTCGCCGTCTCAACCCTGATAACCGATGTGATGTACGGATTTCTTAACCCGCGAATTCGCTTCCAGGGGGATGTGCAATGAAGTACATACTCTATCAACTGAAAAAAAACCCCCTGGCAATCATCGGCATTGCCATCATTGTATTCTGGGTTCTTGCTGCTTTTATCGGTCCAAGCGTGCTCACCTACACCCATACGGAGATGGATTCACTCAATCAGATGGTCTCTCCGGGAGTCAGCGGCCATGTGCTGGGTACTGATGCCCTTGGACGGGACATCCTGTCTAGGATCATCGTTGGCAGCCGTTCCATCCTAACTGTGGCCCTGCTCACCTCAATGGTGTCAACCTTGCTGGGTATCGTGCTCGGATTCAGCGCCGCCTACTTCGGCGGAAAGATCGACCAGACTTTTTTACGGATGATGGATATCATGATGGCTATTCCACCGCTGGTGCTCTCTATGGTGGTCCTCGGCATACTAGGAGGTTCATCGATCATGAGCCTCACGCTTATTGTCTCCATAGCCTTTATTCCAGCCACAGCCCGGGTATCCCGGGGGTCTCTGCTGACCTGCAAAAACAACGAGTATGTGGACGCTGCAAGGATACGGGGTGAATCGCATATCTACATCATGTTCGTAGAAATTCTCCCAAACACCATCGGTCCCATCATCGTCGAGGCAACCGCGCGGTTTGCTTATTCCATCATGATGGTAGCCTCTCTTGGTTTCCTCGGTGTCGGCCTCCAGCCCCCCACACCTGACTGGGGCATGATGGTCATTGAGAACAAGCAGATTATCACCGATGCCCCCTGGGCTGTACTCTACCCAGCCGCGGCAATCGCATCGCTGGTGATCGCCATATCGCTCTTTTCCGATTTTGTAAGCAAGGTGCTCATCCATGAACAGTAGCATACTCACTATAGAGAATTTGAATGTTTACTTCGATGTCTTTGGAGGATCAGTCTCCGCAGTGCGCGGACTCAACCTCACCCTGGACCATAATGAATCCATAGGGATTATCGGCGAATCAGGCTGTGGCAAGAGCACCCTCTCCTACACCATCATGCGCTACCTTGCTCCCAACAGCCGGGTGACCGGAAAGGTTATGTTCCGTGAAGATAATCTCCTTGAGAAGACGGAACAGGAAATCCTCGCATTTCGGGGAAACCGGATCGCCATGGTTTATCAGAATCCCTACTCGTCCCTGAATCCGGCGCTGACTATCGGGTTCCAGCTTGATGAGGTAACCCGCTTCCACCAGAAGGCATCAAAGGAAAAAGCCAGGGAGAAGAGTATCCAGGCCCTCACAAGCCTGAACATGGGAGATCCTGAAGGACTGGTCAAACGGTACCCCCACCAGATCAGCGGCGGCATGCAGCAGCGGGTATGCATTGCCATGGCCCTGCTCTGCCAGCCCGACCTGATGATCCTGGACGAACCGACAACTGCCCTGGACGTCACTACTGAGGCGGTCATCCTTGATTTGATCCGAGACCTCAAGGACAAGTATGCTATGTCGCTCATGTACATCTCCCACGATATTGGCGTCATCAACAAGGTTGCCGACCGGATCGTGGTCATGTACAGCGGCGAGATTGTCGAGTCCGGCCCGAATGAGGAGCTCTTTGCACATCCCCATCATCCCTACACCCGGGCACTCATCAACTGCATTCCCCGGGAAGGCCTGGTGAAGGAAAACTTCCGGCTGAACACGATTCCGGGATACGTAAAGCAGCGCGGCACCGATGAAGGGGGATGTCCTTTTGCAGAGCGATGCTCCATGAAAGTTGCCGGATGCATCGAACGATACGGTATGCGGGAAGTCGGCGAGAAGCATGCCGCAGCCTGTGACCGTGCGTACGCTGCGGATGTTGCCGACAGCTTTGCAAAGCTCAAAGTCTCCAGATCAAAGCAGCATGCTGATCACACAAAGCCTATTCTGGAGGTGCAGGACCTCTACAAGCACTTCGGGAAGAAACGGAAAATCTACGCAGTCAACGGGGTATCGGTTGGCGTGGAGCGGGGAACCGTCCTGGGAATCGTGGGTGAATCGGGATGCGGCAAGACCACCATGGGACAGACTGCAGTCGGTCTCTATACTCCGTCAAAGGGGAGAATTCTCTTTAACGATACCGATATATCTGTATCGTGGAAGAAGCGTTCCCCCGAGATGCTCAAGCAGATCCAGTTCATTTTCCAGAACCCTGGGCGAAGCCTCAATCCGTCCCATACGGTAGAGCAGATTATCAGCAGGCCGCTGAAGAAGCTCATGGGCATCTCCTCACGTGAGGAGCGAAAAACCAGGATCATCAAGATGCTCGAACAGGTTGGTCTGAGCGAGGAGTACCTCTCCAAGAAATCCAGTCACCTCAGCGGCGGCGAACAGCAGCGGGTAGCCATTGCCCGGGCATTCTGTCTTTCGCCTGGTCTGATCATCTGTGATGAGCCCACCAGTGCCCTGGATGTGTCCGTGCAGTCTTCCGTGCTGAACCTGCTTGGTGACCTTCAGGCTGAGACGCTTGCAGCCTATGTGTTCATCTCCCATGACCTGCATGTCATCAACTACATCAGTGACTACATAATGGTCATGTACCTGGGACGTGTCTGCGAGTACGGGACGCGTGAGGAAGTTATGCAGCCTCCGTTCCATCCCTACACTGAAGCCCTGCTCTCCTCCGTCCCCGAAATTGATCCATCACAAAAGAAGAGGAAAATCAGGCTGGGAGGACAGCTTCCTGACCCTGCAAAGAAAATACGCGGGTGTCCCTTTGCCGGGCGGTGCCATATGCAGATAGGCACAATCTGCGAAACCCAGCCACCTCCCCTCGTGAAGTTCTCAGATACCCATTCGCTCTCCTGTCATCTTGATTTTCCGGATGCAGTCCGCGAACCTGCCGGAGAAGCAACCGGCTGAATCGCCTGATTCAGGAAATCATTTTCCCGCATCTCTGATCTTCATTCATGTGCGGGATTCTCTTGATCCGCATCTTTTATAAATGAGTACATTCAGGGTATGCTCTTTTCACCCCACGGCACAATGGAGGGACAGATGAAGGAGCCACGAAGAAGCGAATGGTTTGATGATGATACTTTCTGGAAGGAACTCTACCCCTTCATGTTCTCCGAGCAGCGTTTTGAAGCCGCTCCCGGAGAGATTGAACAGGTCCTTGCGCTTACCAAACCGCGAGGAAACAGGGCGCTCGACTTGTGCTGCGGTCCAGGAAGGAGCTCCATAGCCCTTGCGCAGGCAGGATTCAGCGTCACCGGAGTGGACCGCACCTCCTTCCTGCTGAAAACAGCCCGATCCAGGGCTCAGGATGCCGGGGTATCCATTGAGTGGGTGCAGATGGACATGAGGGATTTCATCCGCGAAGG
>SKXS01000252.1 GCA_007128345.1 Spirochaetia bacterium | reverse complement strand
TGCCCTGCACGGGCACTTTATTTACCCGGGCAGCGTCACTGCGGCTGCCTCCGCATTCTTCCGCACATGCTCAGGAGACTTGCATCCGGGAATTACCGTAGTCACAGCAGGATTTGCAAGCACCCAGGCAAGCGCGTATGTCGGCATATCCATACCGGCCGGCAGCTGGTGGTCTATAATATGCTGTACTTCCTTCTGGAACTTCTTGATCGTCTGTGCATCATACTTCTTGGCTCGTGTATCTTCGGGGTCAAACGATGTAAGCTCCTGATATTTGCCGCTGAGCATGCCGCTGGCCATCGGAACACGCGCAATGATACCGATATCATTGCTGGTGCAGAATGCAAAGAAGTCCTGGTCCACATCCTGCTCAAGCATATTGTAGCGCACCTGGAGCACCGATATGCCCTTCTCCGGGGCCTTCCTGGTCTGGTAGGTCACCCAGGCCGGATCCTTCCTGGAGAGGGATGCACCTAGAAACCGGATCTTCCCGTCACGCACCTGCTTGTCCAGCATGGTCCACAGCTCATCATTGTCATAGTCGTCGTTGGAACCGGAATGGAACTGGTAGAGATCCACATAGTCGGTCCGCAGAGCCCGCAGGGATTCCTCCAGCTGCTGCCGCACTTCATCAGCTGACCACGCACCCACATTGGTTTTCTTTTCTATTCGCTTGTGCCCGAACTTCGTGGCCAGTATCCACTTATCCCGATTGCCTTGAATTACCGAACCAACCAGCTGTTCAGAGTAGTGGCCGACTCCGTAGCACTCGGCGGTATCTATGAAGTTGATACCCTGGACTTCCGCTTCAGCAAAGATAGCCTGAACATCCGCTTCGCTGAATTCCACTCCCCAAGAGCCGCCGAACTGGAATGTTCCCAATCCCACAGCGGACACCTGCATGCCTGTTTTTCCTAGTTTTCTGTATGTCATCATGGAGATGATTATATGCATGCAGGCTTCTTCATGCAAGAGCATGCATACGCCTGATATTACTTGGGATTTTACAGGACTGACCGCTTTGACGGATATTATTGGAAGGGATATGGAGACCGTTACGTAAGTGTTTGTCTGAGAAAACAATTCATTTGACACTCCCGTGTTACCTAGGGTACTATGAGCTTGTTTAATTGCTAGGTAATAGAAAGGATTGGAGCACTTTTTGCGGTATAAACTCCTGCTTGCAGCACTCTTTTTTTTATGTATTCAGATGTTTCCGCTAGCTGCGGAAGATCATATACAGCTGCATGTGATAGACAACTATACATTCTCAATTGACGGGAAATCCTGGGAGTGGATCGTCAGGAAGGAAATTATACCTCCTGATGAGGATCCGACATACGCATCCCGCGATGATATGATCCGCGCCCTGGACCGAAAGAAGCGGACCCTCTTCAATAAGCGCATATTCACCAGCGTTGAATATACCTACCAGATAGTGCATGAGACAGCAGACACGCTTCACTATGATGTTGACTTCCAGATTGTAGATTCCTTCACCTTCCTTCCCTTCCCGTATGCCAAGTATGACTCCAACTACGGATTCCGCATGGGCGTCAAGCTGTTTGACACCAATCTGTTCGGTTCCTTTACAGACATGTACGCGTTCGTCAACGCAACCCAGGTGGACAACCGCTGGGACCACTTCCATCACTACGGAGAGCTGCACCTTGATGACATTCCGTTCTACCAGAGCAACCTGCACTTCTACGGTGAACTGGACATCATGAACGAGGCCTGGAACTTTTCCGAGGGTGCATTCATAGCTGACCTGAGCTGGAATGACATATCGCTCTTGAACAACTCCTTCAACTTCAATTTTCGCCTCTCCATGGACCAGCAGGACGATGCCCTGCTCTCATGGGGTGACGGGAGCTTCAGGGTGCAGAGCAGCATCAGCAGGCTCACCCTCTACAACCAGCCCTTCAGTCTGCTCAATCGTGTTACCCTCTCCCAAACTGAAGATGATGGACGATGGACCTGGGGCCAGCCGAATATCATCCTCTACAACCGGCTCAGATGGCTCAGGCTCTCCCTGTTCGACCATTCCTATACGTTTGACTTTATCTCCGACATACGGTTTCGCACAAGCACCTGGCAGGTAACCAGGAGAAGGCTCACCTTTGGAATAAACACCAGGTTTAACCTGCCATTGAGCATCACGGATAATGTCACTCTGTCCACTACATTCGATGTTAACGGTATGCTGCTGCCGGTTGCCGACAGCTTCACCACGTCCATGGTCCACACATTCAGCCGCGGGAGCATCAACTGGAACAACAACTTCCGTGAGGGCTCCCGGACGAGCGTCAGAGTGCATTCCCAGTATAGTTTTGACTCATCATATGACTTTCAGGACCGGTTCGCCTATGATATCAGGGCGGAGCACATCAGCCATCTGCTGTTCTTTAATTTAATCAACATCAGTACGCGCATCCAGGGATTCTACGCATACCGCCCCCGAGAGAACTGGCCCTCCTACATGCTCTCAAGCAGCGTGACCCCCGCAGAGCAGATCAGAGGACGGCTTATCAAGAACTTTGATCAGTACCAGGGACAGGCCGGGGTGATCATCAACAACAACTTCACCCTCAAATTAATTAAGGTGAGGAGGGTTGCCGAGTTCTTTGTCACCCCGTTCATCGATTTAGCCATATTCAGCGATGTGCATTCCACAAGCAAGCTGAAGGAAGAAAACACGTTTCTGGTTACCGGTGGAATGGAAGCCCACATCATATTTGACCGGTACCGGAGCTATCCCTTCAGGTTTTCACTTGGGGTCAATCTGGATGATGTGCGCAGCTACCTCAATAATGAAATCCCCTTCAGCGGCATTGAGCGGGAAATCACTATGTCCATGGACTTGTATTTCTAGAGCACGCTCAGTGAATAGCTTGCCCCCAAAACTCCCTGGATATCAAAGAAGGTATTTCCTGTTTCATGACCGCTGTTCCATCGGGTCACCGCATGCATCTGCCCGTAGAGCAATATGTGTGTTCCAGGGATGAAGACTTCCCCCCCGATCCCCCCAATAAGTAGATATTCCGGAATGCCGGTAGGTGATGTAAGCCCGAATACATCACTGCCTGATTCCATCTGCTGGTCCTTCCCGTGGATGTAGAGCCCCTTTTCTCCCTGGAGGCCGAAGAGGATGCTGCCGAAGAGAGTAAACCTCCGGTACTCCTCATAGCCGATCCGGGCTCCCGCAATAACTGAATCGGGACCGTGGCGGTATCCGATGAATCCCAGGCCGGAACCCGAACGTATGCGGTTGGCCCTGATGTAGGCAAGGTTGTAGTCATCCCCCGTGCCCCCGGGCAGATAGAGAAACGGTGAAGTGTATACCCCTTCCAGATATCCGGTAATGTATCCGCTGCGCCAGGGAAGCGCATAGGTTATCCCCGCAAGCGCTCCGTAGGCAGGTGGAGGCATGTCCTCTTTTCCCCCCAGGTGATCTATCTCACCCTGGGTCTGCAGCTGATCTAAAAAGAGCTGGCTGTATGCATGTACTCCAGGGGCCAGCCGAACTTCCAGTTCGAACTGAAAGGCATTCTTGACTTCATCAAAGAAATCACCCGCGCTCCCCCTCCTGTTCCAGTAGTTATGGAGATACATCATGGGACTGAACATCCTGAGATCCAGCCTCGGGGCAAGAAACAATGCCGTTTCAGTTGCTGCAAACCGTACTGCCGGGGTGATGTTGAACTCCAGGCGATGCGCGGTGAAGAGCCTGATGTCATCAGCAAAGTTGAGGAACTCCGCACGCTTCCCGCTGGACCGTATGGTATCAAAATGCATAGCCACGGCACTGTACTTCAGGCCCTCCTGGTAGGCAGAAAACTGCAGAAAATCATGAAAGTCCGCATGGTCTCCTATCAGGAGGGTGCCCGTATACCCCCTGCCCCAAGAGAGCGTCTCACGGCCGAATATGAAACTGTGATGTGCTCCCGAATGGGCTGCAAAGGCCGTAGCAGGTGTCCGGTTTTCCAGGTAGTATTCCCGTAGTTCAATATTTGTATTAATCCTGCCTGCATAGATATCATCATCATTTCTGTATCTGCTCTTCTTGGCCTCAATGTCCATGATCCCGTAGAGATGGTTTCCAATTACTGCCTCACCGTATATGGATCCGATGCCCGCACGCTGCTTCCAGTCATAGACCCAGTCACGCTCGTCAACTTCACCTTCATTGGACTGAAGGTACACCTCCAAGGCTAGGTTAATTCCCCCGTCTGCCAGGAGTCCCTCAGCCTTATCTGTACCGTAGGGATAGAGCAGCCGCTGCTCAAGGGCATGCCAAGTCTCCTGTCCCTGTGGTGACAGCTTACCACGATCAATATCCATGAGGTATCCGTAGAGCTCATACGCGCTCCACGGTCCGGCAGAGGATACAATAAGTGAACCGCTCTCCATGGCGAGTCTGTCTACCCATGTAAAGAGGGGATCATCAGCAGTGTAGATTCTCGCAAGAGGGTTTGCCGCTGCCGCATATCCGAGCAGCAGAAATACACACATCACGGTACATTTTCTGGTCATGGAAACCTCGCACCATGGCAGGATTTTTGAGAAAAAGTATACCATATACGAGGGGCCTCTGCCATGGTATAGTATCTCAAGGAAAGCCGATGCCATGGACAGCGGAGAAGTTAAGAGAATTCTTTTTTTCGTAGAGAGTTTTGCAACCGGAGTCTACTCAGTTGTACGCGATATTGCATGCGGGCTTCCCGGGGACAGCTTCAATGTTCTCATAGTCCATTCGATCAGACCTGACACCCCCCCCGGCTATACAAATGACTTCTCCTTTCAGCATATTCAGCTCCATTATCTTCCTATGGACACACCGGCAGCATCAGTCCGTGCGTTGGGTAAGCTCAGGAAAATCATTGCTTCCTACCAGCCGGATGTGGTGCATCTCCATTCATCAAAGGCGGGATTTATCGGGCGCCTTGCCGT
>SKXS01000071.1 GCA_007128345.1 Spirochaetia bacterium | reverse complement strand
CTGGAATACGAAGAGAACATCTGTACGCATTGAGCTTACTGTGAGGAGATATCTATGATATGCACGCGGGCATCCCGGACCTGCTGCATGAGACCACTTCACTGAGGTATGCAATGTGCGATAATGGGCATGTAAGCGCATTAGGTGAACAATTTCACCCTGGGAATTTCGTATGGTCACCTGGGACATGGACTTTGTCTCTTGGTTGCACAAGACAAGCGTCCGAGTGAAGCTGCCGGGACATCGCTGTTTCAGAAAAATGATGGTGAGTTCACAGGGATGCGCAGGATCAAGCATACTTGGAAAGAGGAGATGACCACAATAGATTGAGCCATGTGCGCGATGTTGGAGTACTTGATGCAAGGAAAACTCCATCATCAGGCTCAATAAGTAAATCAACCTTTCGTACTTGTACAGAACACTTCCAACGATCACCATGAAGCATGAGAGCATGCAAATGAATCGTCAATGATGCATGGTGTCATCACAGACCAGGAGATTCAATCCACAAACATTATGCATGATGTGCGTACTGCATCTGTAGATGGAAAAACCGCTGCCGAATTTTTGCTAGTGATCACCGGATAGAGATAGGCCACTTGACAGAGAAGACGTTAACAGTATGCAATAATACAATTAAGAAAATGGATAATTCAGATGCATGTGTGCGTCGCTGAGATCATCTGACGGGTGGAAATAGCTAGGTATCACCAAACAGAGTCTGACAGGAGGATCTGCTATGAATGCAGCAGAGAATGGAATCGAGTATGGTTATGCAAGTCACACCCTTCCATTGGAAGTTACTGCCGGTTCATCCCATACATTTGATATAATCTATACGGCCGGAACCTATGGAATTGACAGCAGCGGAAGTTTGAAACTCGTATGGAGATACGCTTCAGATATGGGAATTCCGCAATTTGATGACCCTCATGAGCAGAACTATGTCGAAGTGGCAACTAATGGGAACTGTACGCTAGTTCCCAGATACGATAGAAAAATGAACGTCAGACCCTGGGGCCCTACCCTCTATGTGAAGGTCACTTCAGGATACATTAACCCTGGAGAAACGGTAACATTCAGATTCGGCAACCGTTCTGCAGGTTTCCAGATGCAGACCTTCTGCGAATCAGCATTTTCGTTCAAACTTCTTGTAGATCCAATAGCTACGTATACCTACAAAGAGCTTCCCGTCTCTCCGCCGGTGAGCATAGTTTCTGGCAACGCAGCAACCTATACACTCTACCTTCCATCCCAAGTCAGTCCAGGTGAACTCTGTTCGCTGCGTATTACCGGACATGATCAATGGGCAAATCTCTCGCCAATAGCGCATACGCTTACACTCAGCAGCTCAATTAAGCTGTCAGGCTTACCAGATAAGGTAGGGCCTGAAGATGCAGATGATCAAGGGATCATCACCATACAGGGCATATCGAGCCATGAGGAAGGTATCATCCGCATAACGGCTGTGCGGGATGATGAGCTTCGCAGCGGACCAGGTGTTGTATATAAGCGCGAATATGATACTGCCGCACTATCCAATCCCATGATATGCCGCATGGGCCAAACCTACCGGCCTTTCTGGGGCGATATGCATGGACAGTCCGGTGAGACCATAGGCACGGGAACTATTACGCAGTACTTCCGCTTTGCCAGGGATGCTGCCTGCCTTGATTTTACCTCACACCAGGGAAATGACTTTCAGATATCCCATGAACTCTGGCAGGAGATACAGAAAAACACCGCATCATATACCTGTGACGGCAGGTTTATCACCTTTCCGGGGTATGAATGGTCAGGCAATATTCCACTTGGAGGTGATCACAATGTCTATTTTCTATCTGAAGGGTATCCAATTCGACGCAGCTCCCACGCGCTTTGCGCTGTCCATACAGAGGATGCTGAAGACTGTACAAGCATAGAGGCATTGTACGCAGCACTCAAAGATGAACCGTGCATGATCATTCCCCATGTAGGCGGACGGTACGCTGATGTAAGCAGACATACTAACCTCCTGGTTAATTCCGTGGAGATTCATTCGGCATGGGGTACGTTTGAATGGATGCTTTCAGAATCGCTCTCCCGGGGCCACCGGGTGGGAGTAGTATGTGCATCCGATGACCACAAAGGGCGGCCGGGAGCCAGCCATCCCGGGCGAAGCCATTTTGGCTCATTTGGCGGACTCACATGCGTATATGCAGAATCATTAACCCGTGAGGCTCTCTGGGATGCGTACCGCAGACGCCACCACTACGGTACTACAGGAGCTCGAATAATCCTGAACGTAACAGCTGCCCAAATGAGTTCCGGAGAGAAGGCACACCACTATGACATGGGTTCCCTGGTGAAGGAATCCTGGCATGAAGCTCATATCCAAATTGAGGTGCACGGCACAGGCCCCCTGGCATCGGTGGAGCTCTATAACGGCTTCACTAGGGTAAAGCAGTTTGAGCCGGCGAGACCAACGATTCATGACAGGCGTATTCTCGTATGGTGGTCAGGGGCCTCTGAACGGGGAAGGGACCGTGCGTATGACTGGTCAGGCAAGGCCGTACTTGAAGGAAACCAGTGTGTTCATGTCAGACCAGTAAACTTTCACAATCCCGAAACCCCCTTAACGCACAGCACAGAGAATTCAACTACGGAAGTGCTTGCTTGGAATTCCATTACCACCGGGGGTTTGTCTGGGTTCATTGCCGAACTCGCAGACCCTGCAGCAGGTGAACTGACTATCAGTACAGCTGATATCACCAAGACAATAAAGATTGCAGAGATATCTACAGTCGGCAGGACCTGGACTGCGGGAAAGCTGGACCTGAAACTTCACGTCAGGAGAGTGACCACCACCCCCGGCCCCATGGATTGTACCGTGCAGTATACGCTTCCTCTGGATCAAGAACGGGATGCCGCACTCTTTGTGAAGGTTACCCAGGAAGACGGACACATGGCATGGTCAAGCCCGCTGTTTTTGCACAGAACCAGTACATCTTACCCATAAAAAGCATCCATGGTAAAATACAATACATGAGATCATATCATCCGTATCCGCCAGTTGTCCCGACATGTATGCGGTATGTGGTGGTGGGGACCTTTCCTCCTGCCAGGCTCACTGAGCACAGGCTGGCTGCAGGTGATGTCCCGTTCTACTATGGAAGCAGGGAAAACTACCTCTGGCCGGTGATTCGGGAATTGACCGGCCTTACGCTGAACAGCAGTGATGAGATGTGTGCCTACCTGCATCAGGCCGGAATCGGTATGACCGATACCATCGCAAGCTGCATCCGAACAGACGGCTCTTCTTCTGATGCTGCCCTCAGGGACATTGCCTGGAGGGATAACAGCGCACTGCTTGAGAACTGTGCTCATGTCCTGTTCACCAGCGTGCGTGCCATGAAGGATACGGTACGCAGGCATCCCCTGAACGTAGCGTGGACCGTGCTCCCCTCGCCTTCCGGGTCCTCCAACCGGTCCATAGGAGCCGGTGAAGCGTACCGCCGTATGAAGAGCGCAGACCCTGCATTCAACACCTTCAGGTGGAGACTGCTCGCTTATGAACAATGGTTTGTACTGGGCTGCTAAGGGGAAACGTCAATACTGGTATCTGAAGCTTTCTGTTTTTTCTTTCTGCCCTTCTTTCCTTTCTCCGGAACCTCTTCAAACTTCTTACTGAAGGTGTCGTTGATCTCCTGTTCAAGGTGCTCAATGGACTTGGCCTGTCTCTTTTCCTTCCGGTAGGAGAGGCTGAAGGGAAGTACCCCCAGTGCACCGAGCAGGAGGGATATGAAGATGGTGAGGTATACCGGAACATCCGGCACGGTGAATATGATGAATGAGATATCGGATACATGGGAGATATTGAAAGTAATGAACAGCACGATTACTGCGATTACCGCAAGAGAGCCTATTATTTTCCACATGAGGCAAGTTCCCCTTTCAAGGTATTGCCTGACAGGCTGTTCAGGCGTACAGGTACCATAGCTCCAATCTCCAGTGCCGCACTGGAAGCAATGACGACCATGTCATCGTGCTCGGTCCGGGCAAGCTTTTCGTCATGCTGCTTCTTTGCTCGGTCTTCCACAAGCACCAGCTCAATTGTACCAATTCTCCGCTGTTTTTCAAGAAGCGATATCGCCTTTTGTTCAGCTATGATGCACTTGAGCCGGGAAAGCTTGGTATCATCGTCGAGCTGGCCGGAGTATCCCGCAGCTTCCGTTCCCTCCCGGGGATTGAAGTAGTAGGTGAATGCATCATTAAAGCGTGCCTCCCGCATGGCTGACAGCGTCAGTTCCACATCCTGCTCTGTCTCACCGGGAAATCCGATGAGTATGTCGCTGGAAAACGTGATACCCGGCACCTGTTCCCTGAGAGATGCAAGGATACCGAGGAAGTGCTCCCGGGTATACTTCCGGTTCATCCGCTTCAGCACCGAGTTGGAACCATGCTGGATGGGTATGTGGATGTGACGGCATATGCTCCGGTGCTCCAGCATGAGTTCCCCTATGGCAGGAGAGATGTCCTTGGGGTGTGACGAGAGGAAACGGATCCATTGCACGCTGGATACCCTGCGTGCGATTCCGTCGAGCAGGTCGGTGAACCCCAGCGATGCATCACCTCTGCGATAGGCGTATGAGTTCACGTTCTGTCCGAGCAGGGTGATTTCCTTCACTCCCGTATCGTCAAGGAAGGATATCTCGTCGAAGATCTCCTGAGGACTCCGGGATACCTCCCTGCCGCGGACGTAGGGAACGATGCAGTAGGAACAAAAGTTATTGCACCCGTTCATGATGGGTACAAAAGCTCGCAGATCACCGGGCTTATGATGGGTCCTGCTGAACTCATAGGTCACGAGATCCTGGGAGTTCTCCCCGGCAAGCAGAGAGACCACATGCTGCTTCCCGTTGGTGCCGATGATCACATCGACACCCTGCTCCTGGAGCTCCTGATCAATGAGCCTCTGGGCCATGCATCCGGTGAGCACCACCGTGACCTTCCTGGAACGCTTCATGCTCCTGAAGTAGCCCAGGCGTCCCCGTATGCGGTTTTCAGCGGTCGTCCTGACTGAACAGGTGTTGATGATCACCACCGAAGCCTCTTCAGGAAACTGTGCCGGCAGATACCCGTGATGGAGCAGATCCAGCTCAAGCGAATTGGATTCCGCAAAGTTCATCTGGCATCCGTAGGTCTCAAGCCAGTAGGTCTTTGGTGTCGGTTCCATGGCTACCTGCAGCGCTTCCATGAAGTGACGGTATTATGCATGAGCATGGCGATGGTCATGGGGCCTACTCCTCCGGGTACCGGGGTGATCATGGACGCGACTGCACACGCACCTTCGAAGTCAACATCGCCGACGAGACGGTAGCCTCGCTTCTTCGACGAATCGTCCACACGGTTCACCCCTACGTCAATTACCACCGCACCCGGCTTGATCATCTCTGCGGTTATCACCTGGGGCTTACCGACAGCGGCAATAAGGATGTCCGCTTCCCGGGTATAGCGGGAAAGATCTCCGGACCGGGAGTGGCACACCGTAACCGTGGCATTGCCCCGGGGACTCTTAGCTAGAAGCAGGTTCGCCAAAGGCTTGCCTACTATGTTGCTCCTGCCGACGATGCAGACGTGCTTCCCTTCCAGAGTGATGCTGTTGCGGACCATGAGCTCCACGATGCCGTTAGGCGTGCAGGGAAGAAACCCCGCCATGCCGATCATGAGCTTTCCCAGACTTACGGGATGAAACCCGTCCACGTCCTTCTCCGGCGCAATCGAGAGGACCACCCTGTCCTCATTGATGTGCGGGGGAAGCGGCAGCTGCACAAGGATTCCGTCAACTCCTGCGTCACGGTTGAGCTCATCCACCAGCCTCAGAAGCTCTGCTTCGTCCGTGGAAGCTTCCAAATGCATGTCCCGGGAGACAATGCCCACCTCGTCGCAGGCTTTGTGTTTTCCGGTTACATATGAGACGCTGGCAGGGTCATTGCCGACAAGCACAACAGCAAGAACCGGTGAACGCATACCCGACGACACATCCCTGTGCACCTGCATCTTCAGCTCCTCCCGGAGGGAAGCTGCTGTAGCTTTGCCGTCAATAATTTTTGCCATGCATGTAGCTCCTTATGTGTTACTCGTACTGCGGTTCATGTGTTTACTAGGTATGGTACCATATTGCCATGATGATTGTGAACCGTTACTATATACATACATAAACCTTTGCAATGTTCAAGGAGTATACCGTGAAACGCCTAGTTCTTATCATATGCCTTATCCTGGCCGCTTCGCCGGCGATGATCTTTTCAGATGATGCGCAGCCGTACTACGATCAGGGAACGCAGAATTTCACATTCGCCCTCGGCCCCAGGTTCCCGCTGTTTGTGCTGTTCCCATCAGACTGGGAATTTCTCACAGGAAAGTTTGATCCTCTCGGTATAACCGGCAGCATAGGATGGGAGATGTTCGTTTCAGAAAACCAGGCATTCGGGATCGAGATGGGCTACGGAGCAAACCAGGTAGTCGACGGGGAGCGGTTCTTCTCAGTCCCGCTTCTTGCAACCTACCGTATGTATCCTCTGAGCTCTTCTGCGGTGGACTTTCCCCTTACCCTTAAGGGAGGTTTCTCCTATTCTCGGATGAATGCCCTGGAGGACCAGATCTACCTTGGCTTCGCCTTTGCTCCCTCGGCGGGTATTCTCTGGAGAAGCCTGCCTGCCTGGAGCTTCGGCCTGGAGACAAGCTGGTGGGTACTGCCTGAGTGGTATATCCGCAATGAACCTGAGCGTACAGGGATCGGGAACTTCTTTTCCATCACCCTGACGGCAACCTACACAAATCGATAAGGGAGCAGGAGCATGAAACGTATACATACCGTACTTATTTTGATAACTGCAGCAGTATTACTGCTGACTTTCTCATGCAACATCGACGGCCAGGGCATCTACCGCACTATAGAAAAAGCTACGGAAACCGACAATCCTGATCTCTACCGCGAAACGGCTTCACGTATCCTGGGAAACCTCACTATCAACGGAACTGAGTACCTGCTTGCAGTTACCGACGGCGGGGTAATGTACGGCTATGGTGACTCATGGAAGACCCTGGAAAAGACCGAGCTTATGGGCGGGAAAGAAGGCACCTATACTCCGAAGCAGGACGTCGTCATGGCGGGCACCACCCTCTACGCGCTGGGCCTGGCCGAACCGGTGGTATATGAAGCGGAAGCATCGGACATCAACACTGATGAGAGCAAGATAAGCTGGACTGCCAAGGACCTGGGAATCGGGGACTTCTCCAAGCGGACTGTCCACGGGATCGGCGTCTTCAAGGATGAGCCCTTCCTGGTCTATTCAGAATTCAGCGACGCCGAAAAGAAGAAGCTCGATACAATCGTCTTCCTTGAGGACCTTGATGCCGCCAAGGCTCGTGAGCTCTACGATGCCTCGGGCAATGATGCATACCGGTTCTCTTCGCTCAACGTGTCGGATGGCCATATCTACTTGAGCATCCTCACTTCCGGTGGTGATGATGCCAGGGAGTTCATCAGCTTCCGGTTCGACGATGCCTTCGCCGTATCTGATATAACCTCTGATGTGAAGCCTGCCGGAAAGGCCCGTATTACCGGTGCAGTGACTATCCCTGCGGGAGGCGACGACTTCATCACCGCCTTTGATCCCAACGGCAGCAGCAGTCATCTCTATCGGATCAATGCAGTCGGAGCGTTTTCAGAACCCAAACTCCCCGCGGTGTTCTCTCTGGACAGGCATGCCACTGCTATGATCGCACTGGATGCGTCCATCTTGCTTATTGCGGGACGCACAGGGCTCTACCGCTACAATCCCCAGGATACGGATCTGCCGGCCTGGCAGCCCGGTGAGGAGTTTCACACAATCCTGAAGGATAAGAAGATCAATGATTTCTTTCTGTATGGCACGGGATACCAATTCTATAGCGCAGTGCAGAATCACTGGGTGCTGAAGGTAGATGGGAAGGATAATCCTGCTTCAAGACTGTAGCATGTGCTTCAAAATGGCCTGTACCTCTTCATCACGGTAGCTGATGCTTATCTCCTCTTCGGAGAGGCCGATGAACTCGTGATTGAGGTAGTGTATCCAGATGTCATCCTCCGGGTTTTCTATGACGTGCTTCCTGCTGTAGTAGTCCGGCTGGAAAGGCAGCTGCTCCTCCTTGTAGAGAGGCACCTTGTAGTCATGGACGGCAATCTTCAAGTCCTCCCGGGCGATGCCGTTGGCCATGATTACCTCTGAGAGGTAGTTGATAGTCTTCCCGGTATCAAAGATGTCGTCCACTAAAAGCACCTTATCCCCGCTGCGCAGGAATTCCGGCTTATAGGTCCAGCCGTCGATCATGACCTGGGACTGGCACCTGATGTCGGTATATGACCGGGCTACCACCGCCGCATAGAGCACCGGCCGCATCCCTGACCGTACAAGCTTGAAGTACTCGCTGAATACGTTGGCAAGGTAAGCGCCTCCCCGAAGGGAGGCGTATATTACATCGGGAACAAACCCGTCATTCTGATGCATGCGGTAGGCAAGCTTCAGGGAATTGTCACGGATCAGCTCAGAGCTGAGAAACTCCTTGGTCACCGAATCACTCCTACAAAGAATTCATTGCGGTCACGGATGTACCGGATCATGAATTCATCTGTCTCTTCATCATTCATCAGCCGATAGAAATCCTCAACTGAGGTAACCTTGTTATGGTTTATTGAGGTAATAATGTCAAGGTTCCTGATTCCGGCTGAATGGAGCCTCGTTCCCGCGGCCGTTCCCAGATACTGCACCATAACCCCTTCTACACGGCTTGCCACATTGAGCTCCCTGCGCACGTCATCAGTCAGGGGAATCGGAATCACCCCCGGCCAGAGGTAGGCGTTCATCCGCTGGAGTTCCTCATCGCTCTGCCGTACATCGAGATCTACGGAGAAGGTCTTCTCCTCCCCTTCCCGTATAACCGTAATCGAGTGGGTAACGCCGATATTTGCATTGCTTATCTCCCGGGCGAGAATCTCTCCGGTACGGGTTGCTGTGGTGTTGAACTTAGTGACAATATCACCGGGCATGATGCCGCTCTCATACGACGGGGAGTTCAGATATACCCCGGCAACGAACACTCCGGTATGCTTCCGGTAGACTTCCGGGTACCCTGAGGGAAGTGATGCGGTGTCAATCATGGATATCCCGAGCCATCCGTCCTGTACGTCACCAAATTCAATCAGCTGATCCACCACTTGTGCCACATTGTTGATAGGTATGGCAAACCCGAGTCCCACATTTCCGCCTGTCGGCGCTGCGATCCAAGTGTTGATACCGACCACTTCGCCACGGATGTTCACCAGAGGACCTCCGGAATTGCCCTGGTTGATCGACGCATCGGTCTGGATGAAGTCACTGACTATCCCGATGTCCACTCCTGACCTGCCGAGGGCGCTCACAATACCCGCGGTGACGCTGGAGATGAATCCGTAGGGACTTCCCATGGCCAGAACCCAGTCTCCTACCTCAAGTATATCAGAATCCCCGAAGCCGACTATGGGATAGTCCTCTTCTGACGTGAATGACACCACTGCCAGGTCCCGCCTGACATTGGCGCCGATGAGTTCTGCGTTGTCATAGATAGTATTGTCGTGCATTACGACGGATATCCTGTCAGCCTTGCCGGCCACATGGTTGTTGGTCAGCACATAGTAGGTGTCACCCTCCTTCAGGAAGATGAATCCGCTTCCGAGGGAGTTGGTTTCAAATTCACGTTCTTCAAACTGGTCGCGGGGTATCCCGAAGAACCAGGGGAAGAAATCCTGGGAACTGGGGATCCGCTGGGTTACCCGCTCAGTGATGCGCAGCTCCACCACAGAAGGAAGCACTTTTCTGACTACTGAATTGAAGGATTCCTCAAGCCGGAGGGCATTATCCAGAGAATTTTCCCCCCGCTCTGCTTGATTGGCAGCAGCTGCAGACGGAACTTCTCTTACCACAGAACGATTACTGGTATCCCCGATGCCTGGAGCCTGAGCCAGCATTTCCGCCGATGACGGTTGTGTCTCATCCCCTGTGCTCCCTGTAAATGGATTGAAGAGAAACGCGCTCACGGTAAACCCGATTACAATTCCGATAAGCAGCAGATTAGCTATACGCAGTCGTCTTTCCCGTTTTCGTGCTCTCTCGTCAAACATAACCCTATTCCTCCTCACCAGGCAGTAAGTATTTCAGCCTGATCTTCGTGAACGGCTATGGTATGTTCCCAGTGCGCCGACGGGCGGTCATCAGCGGTGACCACGGTCCATTGGTCATCCATGTGCCTGATTCGTGGAGTTCCCATATTGACCATGGGCTCAATGGCCAGCACCATGCCGCTTCTCAGCCTCTGGTTCGCGGACTTGCTCGGGTAGTTAGGCACCTGCGGATCTTCATGGGGAGAAAACCCTACCCCATGACCGCAGTACTCCCTGACTACCGAAAAACCCGATTCCTCAGCGTGGGCTGATACGGCTTTTCCTATATGGCTGATGCGGTTTCCAACCACAGCCTTCTTTATTCCAAGATACACACACTCACGGGTAACGTCCACCAGTTTTTTGATCTCTGGATCAACATCCCCGATCATGACGGTCTGCGCTGCGTCGCTGAAGAACCCCTCAAGGTTGATCCCGATATCGATACTTACGATATCGCCGTCACGGATCATCCGCTGTCCGGGTATCCCATGTATGACTTCCTGGTTTACCGATATGCAGGCCGATGCGGGATATCCCATGTAGCCGAGGAATGCAGGCTGCGCTCGATGATCCATGATGTAGGCATACACATACGCGTCCACTTGGCTGGTGGTCATGCCCTCCCTCACCCAGGAGGAGAGCTCCTTATGGAGCGACGCCAGCAGCCGGCAGGAAGCGCGGATGCCATCAAGATCCTGTTCATTTTTCAGTCGTATCATGGGAAATCCTGCAGGTTTCTGCGTAGGCGTCCAGAAGTCCGTTTATGATGCTGTGGGATTTCTCCCCGGACAGCCGCTTTGCCAGCAGTATGGACTCATGGATAACCACATTCTTGGGAATTTCAAGCTGAAAAGCAAGCGTGTAGACGCCCAGGCGAAGTATGGAGCGGTCCACCCGGGTCAGACGCGTGAAATCCCAGTTCTTCAGGTGGTCCCGAATTCCACGATCCACTGCTTCAATCTGCTCTATCATGCCTGAAACAAGCAGCTGCGCGAAGCTCAGAGTCTCTTCTCCGCAGGCCTCTCGTTCATCGTCGGTCAGCCAGGGAAACTGGAGCAGTTCCTCGAGTTCCCAGGGCAGGCCCTCATCGTAGAGGTAGAGAGCCTGCACGGCAAGGATCCTGGCCTTATGACGGGAGCTCATCCTAGAGCAGTACCCTGATGTCGGCCTTCTTGCGCAGTTCCTCCACCAGCTCATCAATCGCCCGGTTGTAGGCATTTGCCTGCTTCTGAGCGTACAGCTGGTTGGAAATATACTGATACACTGTAGTCCTGCTTGAAGGATTGATCGTGTCATAGAGCCCGAGCATCTTGGCAGGTCTGTAGTCCTGCATCTTCACGATATGGTAGCCGGCGT
Source organism: Spirochaetia bacterium (assembly GCA_007128345.1). Taxonomy (GTDB): domain Bacteria; phylum Spirochaetota; class Spirochaetia; order PWKH01; family PWKH01; genus SKXS01. The sequence continues at coordinate 31,421 of SKXS01000071.1, read as the reverse complement.
TTGAATTGATAATCCCGGAAATTTCACCAGTTTCCAGTTCAAAGACCTTATCAAAGAACTCGGCTCCCAGCATCTGCTTGCGCTGGGCGTCATCTATGGCAAGCCATCCCATCTCACCGCTCTGAAACTTGGTCCCCTCATCCTCGGAGACCTCAAGCACAAGCGAGTCGAAGGACGCTGCCCCGGACTGTATCCTCCGCAGCGCACTTGATATCTTCGCATACGCTTCGCTGTCGCTCTTATTGCGGTTATCTACGTATATGTGTCTCAGCAGTGCGTACTCAGGGTTGGTAAACGACGTGGCATTCTGCCTATAGACGGTCTGCACCTCCTGGAGCGTCGGTGCAGGCACATTCTCCACCACCGATCTCTTTGCAGTACGCACATAGCGGTCCACCAGTATCTGATTGCGTATCTCCGTCCTGAATCCGTCAACGGTCTTGTCGAAGAAGTCGCTGAGGACCTGGGAAAATTCAGCGTCGCTGAGTCTCCTGCCGAGCTGCTGCTCAACGGACTGCTTCTGGGCATTGAATTCAGCGGTGACTTCCTGCTCGCTTACCGTGGTGCCGAACTGCCTGGCTCCCTGGATAAGCAGTTCATTCTCTATGAGGACCTGGAGGATATCATCCTTGGTCAGCTCTACGGGAAGTCCCTGCCGCTGCTGGGTCATGCGGTATTCATCAAAAGTTGCATCGACTTCCTGCATGGGGATAACCTGCGATCGGATCAGATTGACCACGGCTGCCGGCTGGAGCAGCAGATCGTCAGCATATATGCCGGTCAGTACACACAGCATGAACACTGCAATGACCGGTATGGTTCTTTTTGGTATCATAGGTAACCTCTTTCTGGTATTAGTTAGGACAAACAGGCGGTCAGCGGCGCTTCACATGGAGCCGCTTACCGATCTCCTCTGCATCCGTCGGCTTCATCAGGATTTCCGAGAACTTGAGGTACATGCCCTCTGCCTCCATAACCTTCATCAGTTTAGCTAGGCTCTTCATAGGCCGCAGGCTTTTTTTGAGCACAAAGGCAAAGCACCGTTTCCCGGAGAGCGTTCCTGACTGCTTGAGATACTGGGTTATGCCTTCGGGGATGGTGCCGCCGAATGCTGTGACAGCCTCGGTGCCCACAGCTAGGTATTCGTAGAAGGACAGCTTTTTATCACCGCCCTGCACTTTTGCGTTAATAATATCCACATCATGCCCGTTAGCGCTGATCCCCCTGGCAAGTCCCTGGGAGAGCTCTAGCAGCTTCCGATCATTCGTGTGCGCGTAGTATACAACAGCAACTCTCATAGATGACCCGCCTGAACCAGCTTCAGGCCGCTGTACAGCGGCCTGAAGTCAGTATTAATTGCCCTGTGCTTCTGGAAGCTCATCATCTGCCGGCGGTGTTATATCCTCTGCCGGCATGGACCACCATTCCTGTCCCTGCTGAGCCGGACCTGCGCGTTCAAGCAGTCCATCTCCGGAGGGTGTCCGGTTGATAAATGCGAGTATGAACGTCAGTCCAAGGAATACCCCCGCCACCGTATAGGTGATCTTTGTCAGGATAGTGCCCGACCGAGCTCCGAAGGTGGTATCGCTGCTCCCTCCGAAAATGCCCCCCAGCCCCTGACTGTTTTCATTCTGAATAACTACCAGGAGAATGAGCACAAAAGAAACAATCACAAACAGTATGAGAAATACAATACTTATTATACCCATACAAACTCCATTTTCTATGCATTAAACTGCGCAATTGCAGCAAAGGAATCAACATCCAGGGAAGCTCCGCCTACCAGTGCCCCGTCAATATCGCTCTGGGACATAAGCTCAGCGGCATTATCCGGCTTGACTGAACCGCCGTACTGGATGATCATTGCATCTGCTGCTTCATCGCCGAAGCTTCTTCTCATCTCATCACGTATCAGCTTGTGCACCGCGTTAGCGTCCTCCGGTGTAGCAGTCTTCCCCGTACCTATAGCCCAGACCGGTTCGTACGCGATGACCAAGCTGCTGAGCTGCGAGGCCTCAACAGAAGCGAGACCTTCCCGCACCTGCGTAAGCACCACATCCTCAACCTTGCCTGATTCTCGCTCTTCCAGGGTCTCTCCTACGCAGAAGATCACTTCAAGACCCTTGGCAAGGGCCAGGCGAACCTTCTCGTTGATATGCGAATCGGTCTCTTTGTAGATCGCCCGGCGCTCTGAATGTCCCAGTATGACCGTCGATACGTCAAGGTCCAGGAGCATATCAGCTGAAACCTCTCCCGTATGGGCGCCGGATTCCTTATGGCACATATTCTGCGCGCCCAGCACTATTGAGGTTCCCCGAACGATGGACGACACCGATTCCAGTGCGGTAAAGGGAGGGGCTACCATGATTTTCACATCCGAGCCGTCGAGCTTCTTCACCAGTTTCTGGGCAAAATCCCTCGCCTCAGACGCAGTCATGTTCATCTTCCAATTGCCAGCAATGTAGTATGTTCTCATCATTCACCATTCCTTATACGTTCTGTGCTTCCTCGAGGGCTGCAATGCCCGGAAGCACCTTTCCTTCCAGAAATTCAAGGGAGGCGCCTCCCCCGGTAGACACGTGATCTATCCGGTCAGCAAGCCCGAAGGCGTTGACCGCTGCCACTGAATCCCCGCCGCCCACCACTGTGGTCCCCGCTGAGGCGGCAGCCATTTCCGCAACTTCCAAGGTGCCCTTGGCGAATGCGGGAAACTCAAAGACCCCCATAGGACCGTTCCATACTATGGACCTGGCATCTTTCAGGGCCTTTCTGATCACTTCCAGTGTCCTGGGACCGATGTCCATGCCAATAAGCCCTTCGGGCACATCTACACCTTCAACTGCCACAGGCTCTGCATCCTCCGTAAAGGATACAGCGGCCATATGATCTACAGGCAGGATGATCTGGGTTTGAAGCTGTTTTGCTTCATCGAGAAACTTTCTGGCAGTATCGAGATACTCCTCTTCAACCAACGAATTTCCCGTGCTGTATCCTATGACCCGCAGGAACGTATACGCCATAGCCCCGCCGATTACAATAGTATCACACGTTTTCAGAAGAGATTCAAGCACGCCTATCTTTGAGGAGACCTTTGCGCCACCGATAATCGCTACAAAGGGTTTTTCCGGGTTGTGCAGCAGCTTACCGAAAAAGGCGACCTCCTTCTCAACAAGCAGGCCGGCTGCCGACGGAAGAAACTTCGTCACGCCCTCGGTCGAAGCATGGGCCCGGTGGGCGCTTCCAAAGGCGTCGTTTACAAATATATCACCCAGTGACGCGAGCCTCTGCGCAAATGAAGGATCGTTTTCCGTCTCCTCTTTGTGAAACCGAACGTTCTCAAGCAGCAGCACCTCGCCTGCTGCAAGCCGTCCTGCCATAGCCTCGGTCTCTTCTCCCACGCAGTCTGGGGCCATGCGCACCGGACGGCCAAGGAGTTCGCTGAACTTCTCGGCAACCGGGGCGAGGCTGTAGGCCTCATCCCGCTTGCCCTTCGGTCTTCCCAGATGGGACATGACGATGACCGACGACCCCTCCTGTTCAAGGATGTAGGAAATCGTCGGAATTGCCGTCTCAATCCGCGTCGCGTCGGTTATCTTCCCGTCCTTGATAGGCACGTTGAAGTCAACCCGGACGAGGACCCGCTTATGCTTCATGTCAAAGTCTCTGACAGTCCGTACGCCCATGCACATACCCCTCTTAGACAAGCTTCTTCGCCAGGTCCACTACCCGCGCTGAATACCCCATCTCGTTATCATACCATGAAAGCACCTTGAAAAACTTCTCACCGAGCTTCATGGTGCACTGCGCGTCAAATACGGATGAATGGAGGTTCCCGCGCACGTCTGCTGATACGATGGGATCTTCGGTATACTGGAGCACTCCCTTCATGGGACCTTCAGCCGCTGCCTTCATGGCTGCATTGAGTTCCTCAACCGTGCAGTCCTTCTCCAGCTCCACCGTGAGGTCTACCACGCTGCCAGTGGGTACCGGAACACGAAGGGCCATGCCGTTGAGCTTTCCGTTCAGATCGGGAATCACCAGACCGACCGCTTTTGCGGCACCGGTGGTGGTGGGGATGATCGAAAGAGCGGCTGACCGCGCACGCCTAAGGTCAGAATGGGGGAAGTCCAGGATATTCTGGTCATTGGTGTAGGCATGAATCGTATTCATGAGTCCCTTCACCACCCCAAAATTGTCATGGAGCACCTTGGCAATCGGTGCAAGACAGTTGGTAGTACACGATGCGTTGGAATAGGCTTCAAGGGAGAGATCCAGGGAATCATCATTGACGCCGAGTACGATGGTCTGATCTATGGTATCCTTCGCCGGAACCGTCAGGAGAACCTTCTTAGCTCCCGCCTTGATGTGGTCCTTGTAGCCGCCCTTGGGACTCTCAGCGTGCGTGAAGACGCCGGTGGACTCAATCACCACGTCAACTCCCATTGCTTTCCAGGGAAGCGACGCTGGGTTCCGTTCTGCGAGGATCTTGATCTCCTTGCCGTCCACCACCATGGCATCGCCCTTTACCTCAACCTTCCGGTCATATACTCCGTAGGTCGAATCGTACTTGAGCAGATGCGCCAGGGTCTCGGGGCTGGTGAGGTCGTTAATGGCAACCACGTCAATGCCCTTCTGGTCAAACGCAAGCTTGAACACGTTCCTTCCAATTCTTCCAAATCCGTTAATAGCAATCTTCATGTGATCCTCCCGGAACAAAATAAAATGGATAATAATTTATACTATGGTCACTAATATACTGAAAGAGCGCCTTACGTGTCAATTCACATCGGTTTCCCGGACTACCAATTTCACCGTGTTTATCTTATGGCCTTCAATACTCTGCACGATAATATCCACGTTTCCGTAGGTAGTTTTCTCGAAGGTGACGGGAATCTTGCCGAAGAGGTCAAAGACGAACCCCCCCAGAGTCTCGAAGGGTTCCTCAGGCAGGGATATGCCCGCCGCCAGGTTGATGTCCTCTATCTCAGCCCGGGCATCACACAAATACATATGCTCGCCAATCTTGATGATATCTTCTTTCTCGTCGTCAAATTCGTCCTGGATGTCACCTACAATCTCTTCAATGATGTCCTCCAGGGCTATGATGCCCGACACGCCGCCGTACTCATCCACGGCTATGGCTATATGCACCTTCCTGCGCTTGAATTCCCGCAGCAGGGAATCAAGCTTCTTGCTCTCGGGCACAAAGAAGGGCTTGCGGATAATCTGCTCCAATGATATAGGCTTGTGCTCCTGGATATAGGTAAAGAGATCCTTTACATAGAGGATGCCGATGACGTTGTCGATGGTGTCCCGGTAGACCGGGTAGCGAGAATACCCATGGGACACAATGAGAGAGAGCAGCTCCTTCTGGGAGGCGTCATGGGAAATGAACACCACGTCTATCCGTGGAACCACCACCTCCTTAACCGAGGTATCGGAGAGGTCGACGATTCCCTGAATCATGTTCCTGCGTTCATGGCCGAGGGCGTCAACCCCCTCAGGTTTTCCTTCCTCCCGCGGGGCAAATAACTTTTTGAAAAAAGATTTCATGTAGTTTACTGCTCCTTCGCTTCCAGGTGCCGCTTTACCAGCCGTTCCTGTTCGGCGAGCATGGGATCCCCATGGTCATATCCCTGGTGGGTCTCCCCAAGCAGGTGAAGCATACCATGGATTACCAGCCGTGTTAATTCTTCAGAAAAGGAGACCCCGTAGGTTTCACAGTTCTGCCTGATTACCGGTTCTGACAGCACCAGATCGCCAAGCAGCACCGATGGAGTGAGGGAGAGCGCATCCATCATCGCTGAAAGCGATTCATGCATGGGAAAAGAAAGCACGTCCGTTGGAGCGTCTATGCCCCGGTACTCTCTGTTGAGCCTGGCGATCTCCTCGGCATCACAGAAGTGCACCGAAACTTCGGCACCTGAGATCCCCTTCTCATGGAGGACGAAGCGTACCAGTTCCTCCACATCTCCGGGGGCATCCCCTGAAACCTCAACGGTGTTTAGTGAGTTCATCTTTCCTTTCCTGGTCATATGCATCTATGATCATCTTCACCAGCCGGTGACGGATTACATCCCGGGAGGTGAAGTACGAGAAAGCAATCTCGTCTATGGAGTGCAGCAGCTTGGTGACATGGCGCAGTCCCGACCGCTGCGGATTCGGCAGGTCGATCTGGGTCACGTCACCGGTGATCACCATCCTGGATCCCGAACCCATACGGGTAAGGAACATCTTCATCTGCTCCCGTGTCGTATTCTGGGCCTCATCCAAAATGATAAAGCAGTTCGAGAGGTTCCTCCCCCGCATATACGCCAGCGGGGCAACCTCTATGACTCCGCTCTCCTCAAGCTTCCTGATCGTAGAGATGGGCATGAGCATCTCAAGAGCATCGTAGAGGGGACGCAGATAGGGGCTGATCTTCTGGGAGAGGTCCCCGGGCAGAAAACCGAGGCTCTCCCCCGCCTCCACCACCGGTCTGGTGAGGATGAGCTTGTGCTTCTCGTGGTCCAAAATAGCCTGGGTGGCCTTTGCCACCGCAAGGAAGGTCTTCCCGGTACCTGCGGGGCCGATGCTGAAGACGATGTCATGCTCCTCCATCTTCATGAGGTACTCACTCTGCCTGGCGTTTTTGGGATAGATGGAAGGACCCGCCGGGATCTGCACACAGATGTCAACAAACCTGCCTACTTCAGCTTCGGGCTTTGTATCCATGATGTCCCGCAGGGTCCTGATCACATAGGTGTCTATGATTCTGCCGCGTTTGTGCAGGCGCTGCAGGTAGTCAACTATATTGGTAAACAGCTGCTGCTGCTCATCCGTCGCCTCAGGGAGGATCAGCTCGTTGCCCCGGGTGCATATTTTTGTCCCCAGCATGTCCGAAAGGATATCAAGGTTCCGGTCATGGGGTCCGCACAAGGACCGGAGCTCCGTCAGATCGTTAAATACTCTTTGCAAAACAGGCACATACCTCCCTGATCATTGTGCGCTCACTATAAAAAAAAATCAAGATGCATACTACCAGGTACTTCTGCGGTCAAACGTGAGCTCCGGAATATGCTTCCACGAAAGGTAGACATGGACTTCATGGACCAGATCCCAGGTTCCTTCAACCAGCTGCACCCTCCCCACCACATCCAGGTGCAGATCCCAGTCAGGCATATAGTGCACTGCCGAGAGCGTATAGGTGCTGATCTTGAAGGGTGAAGCCCGGCGGGCCTGAATATCGTCAAAGCGCAGTGAGTCCATGATGTCACTGACCAGCAGGGGCAGATTGCCCAGGTATCGCTGGGGAGTGCGGTTATAGGAACTTGACGAGAAGGAGATGCTTAGAAACTCCTCAATCCGGAATGATATCCGGGTCGTCACATTCAGGTTGTTGTACAGCTCGTTCTGGGTATTAATCAGCAGATCTGCAGCTGCCTGAGCAGTTAGCCGGATACGGTTTTTCCAGAAACCCGCCTCCAGGATGGTAAGGTCGTACTTTGTCTGCAGCGTGGTGATCCCGTAGGTGTCATCGTCGCGATGGTCAGTGGTGACCCGCACGGTGAAGTCGCTCCAGGCTGCACTGAGGATATTCTCGCCCAGGTAGGGATCAACTGATGAGCTCTTTAGCGTATCGGTCACAGTTGCCCCGAGCACGGAAAGCTGGAGACGTGTGGTCCCCTTCCATGACCAGTCATCCAGGTCGAAGACGTGGGTATGCGAAAAGAACTGGCTGCCCCCCAGGGACATGCGGTAGGAGAGGTTCAGCGGGAGGGGGTCCCACGTTTCATCCTTGCGTATTATCCCTCCTTCCGCCTGATAGGTGCTTCTGCCTGCATCCAGCTTGATCCGCTGGCTCAGCGACTCGTCAAGCGGAGGCAGCTGCACCACCGACCTTGCTTCAATCGACAGCTGTTCCTGGAATTTCCACGTGTCCTGGTAGGTAAGCGAGTGGGCTCGGAACTGCTCCTTGTCCCAGGAGAAGGTCCGCCTCTGACGATCCTGGGCATCTTCGTAGAGGAACCGCTCATAGTAGGTCTCGATATCCATGCGGTAGGTCAGATTCAATGCCGGGAGGCGTACGGAAAGGTCATGAAGCTGGCTGGCGGTAGAGGCGCTTAAATCTGCACTTTGCCGTTCGCCGAAGGGCCGGTCAAACCAGTTCACCCGGGTCCTGAGGATTGAGGTGACATCAAGCATGGCATCAAGGAGCTGGTAGCGCCCCGTGAGGGTATGGGTCAGCCGTGAGGTGAACCGGGAGTCGGCAATATCGTCATCCTCGGATACCGGGATTGACAGCGACACAGTGTGGTCCCAGAGGTAGCCCAGGGAGAGCCTTTCCGGAGACCTGACCTGCGGCGATGATTCGGGAATCCTGCGGTCTGCAAGAAGCTTGGGAGCATCGTCCTCACGGTCAATACGCTCTTCAGCCGGATCAAAGGGCGATGGAATACGCTGGCTGTAGGCTCCTCCGCTCACCCGCTCGGTCTGCGGTGATGATGGAGGAGACCTGATCCCCTGATAGGAAAAGACCGTCCCGCTTACGCGGTATGAGAGGTTCGGCGCGGTCAGCGTCCTGGGAGAAAAATGCCGGATGTTGTCGGTCTCATCAAGCCTCCAGGAGAGGGATGCAGAGAGTTCACTCAAGCTGACCTGTTCCACCAGTGATCCGGAGGGCCGCCGTCTGGAGGTGCTCATCTCAATTTTCCAGTTCAGAGATGACGGAAGTGAAGCCGCTGCAGGCCAGGGAGGATCATCCCCGTAGAGATGACTCAGGGAAAAGTGATCAAACCGGCTGAGAAAGTCCCGGCCGAACTCCCGCTGGGTGAAATACGGCAGCTGCACAGCAGCCCTGAAGTTTCCTTCAGCGTAGCGCAGGCTCACATCCGCGTAGGCACCAAAACGCTCCAGGGGAAGAATATCGTAGGGGAGTGCCTGGCGCTTCTCTCCCAGTGAGATGCCTCCGGCAAGGACGACATTGCTGAATCTGGCGAGGGTGCGCGCCCGGTAGTCAAATCCAATGAACACCTCAGGGGCAGCCCCTTCGATCCCGCCATAGGTGTCGGTCATGATCTTCATCACCCCATCGCCATGTGCCTTCGTCACGGGATCTTCTGAAGGCTTGTAGGTGAAGCTGTAGCGGTCAGGATGATCATACGCTTCTCCTGCCGCTTCGTCCAGAAAGAACTGGAATATGCCCGCACCCTCCTCGTCTTCTCGGGAATGGGTTCCCATAAGATAGTAGGTGCTCTGGGTGAAGAATCCCCGCCTTGAATCAATGCCTGCCACCGGATGGAACACCAGCGTCCTCGTCGGGTAGTAGAGGTAGGGCAGGTAGAATACCGGTACCCTGCCCAGATAGAACCATGCACTGCGTATGGAAATATCACCTCCAGGCATGAGGGAGAGCTCACCTGCATGGATGGAAAAGTAGGGATCACGCTCTCTGGTGCTCAGCACCCCGCGGGTGATGGTGACCTCCTGCTCCTTCGTTATGGATATGAATTCTCCTGAGAGGTAGTATGAAGCTTCAGGGGATTCCTGGTCGAACCGCGCGACCCCCGACAGTACCGCTCCGCTGGAATCTGCCAGAGAGAATACCAGTGCATCAGCACTGATCTTCTGCGCGCTGAGCAGGGGACCGATATCTGCCTGCGCACCAGAAAATGCGAATAGATGCCGGGTGTGCTGGTCCAGGATCACCGCCTCGGCCTTCAGGAAGCTCACCTCTTCCTCTCCGGTGATGCGTATCTCCACGTCCCCGGTGATGATGATTATCCGTACGTCATTGTGCTCCATGGAGCGGACGGACTGCGCACGGAGTATGTCAAAGCGGGAGGCCGCTTCAGGAACTGCCTCTATTGCTTCCTGTTCAAGACGTTCGATGATAAGCCCCTTGAGCTTCTGGGGATCATCGGTATCATCAATGCCGAGCATCCGGCCGATGTAGACCAGTTCACGGTCACTTGCGGTGGTCACTTCTGTGAGGGAGTACGAGCTGCACAACGGGGCTAGACCGAAGAGCATCAGCAGCAGGCACACATATTTACGAAAGCACATCTCTTAGATAATACCCCGTATGTGAGGTTTTGCACATACTAATTTCTTCCGGACTGCCCTGCGCAACAATCAAGCCGCCTGCTTCCCCGCCTTCAGGTCCGAGATCTATGATGTAATCGGCGCTCTTGATGATGTCCAGGTTGTGCTCAATCACCACCACCGAGTTCCCCCTCTTCACCAGCCGCTGGAGAACGTCCAGCAGCTTTCTCACGTCATCGAAATGAAGCCCCGTGGTGGGTTCATCGAGAATGAATAGGGTCTTCCCGGTACTGCGCTTGGAGAGCTCAAGGCTGAGCTTCACCCGCTGGGCTTCACCCCCGGACAGGGTAAGGGCTGACTGGCCGAGCTTGATGTAGTCCATGCCGACGGACTGGAGCGTAGCGAGCCTCCGCTTCACCGAAGGGATGACGGAAAAAAACTCATGGGCCTCTTCGACGGTCATTTCCAGCACATCGTGGATGTTCTTTCCCTTGTAGCGGATCTCAAGGGTTTCCCTGTTGAACCGCTTGCCCCTGCAGACATCGCAGGTGACATAGACATCCGGAAGGAAGTGCATCTCAATCTTCAGCGTCCCGTCTCCCTGGCAGTGTTCGCACCGTCCTCCCTTGACGTTAAAGGAGAACCGCCCCGGCTTATATCCCCTGGCTTTGGAATCGGGAAGCGAAGCAAAGAGCTCCCGGACAGGGGTGAACACTCCTACGTAGGTAGCGGGATTGGACCTGGGGGTCCTGCCTATGGGACTCTGGTCAATGCTGATGATCGAATCGATGTGCTCAATCCCTTCGATGCCGTCACATGCACCGCAGGGAGTATGCTTGCGGTGCAGCCGATTTGCCACTGCAGGAAAGAGGATTTCATTGACCAGGGTTGACTTGCCTGACCCGGATACACCGGTGACCAGCGTCAGCACTCCCAGGGGAACCGAGACATCGATATGCCTGAGGTTGTGCTCCGACGCCCCCCTGACCACCAGGTGATGCCCGTTGCCCTTCCGGCGCTTGTTCGGAATGGGAATCTCTTTGCGTCTGCTCAGGTAGTCTCCGGTGATGCTTGCGGTATTCTCCTTTATCTGTTCAGGAGTTCCCTGGGCGGTGACATATCCCCCGTGTATCCCTGCTCCCGGGCCGAGGTCCACGATCCAGTCCGCTGCAAGCAGAGTCGCCTCATCGTGCTCCACCACGATGAGGGTATTGCCGATGTCCCGAAGCTGCCTGAGGGTATCCAGAAGCTTGCTGTTGTCCTTCTGATGGAGCCCGATGGAGGGCTCATCAAGGACGTAGAGCACCCCGGTAAGGGAGGAGCCTATCTGGGTCGCCAGGCGGATACGCTGGGCTTCACCTCCTGAAAGGGTGGATGCGCTGCGGTCCAGAGTGAGGTAGTCCAGACCCACATTACGGAGAAACTCCAGGCGTGCACGTATCTCCTTGAGCACCTGGCGTGAAATATTTGTCTCTGTCTCCGTGAGCACCAGCGTTTCAAAGAATTCCAGGGAGCGTGCCACGGAACGCTTGGTCACCGAGATGATGTCGGATCCGCTGACCAGCACCCCCATGCTCTCCCTGCGGAGCCGCAGACCCCGGCAGGTATCGCAGCTCTGGTTGGTCATGAACTTTTCAAGCCACTGCCTGATGCCCATCGATTTAGTCTCGTAGTACCGCCTTTTTAAGTCGCTGACAATCCCCTTGAAGGTGGTGTCATACTCGTAGTATCCGCGGTTTTGCTCCTTCACATAGGTCACGTGAATGGTATCCGATGATCCGTAGAGGATCTTCCGCAGCGTTTCATCGGGAATCTCCTCCATCGGAGTGTCCAGGGTGAACCCGTAGTATGCACAGAGGGCGCTGAATATGCTCCGGTTCCATGCAGCCTCGGGATTCCAGGTAAGGATGCCGCCCTGGTTGAAGGACTTGGTGCGATCGGGAATGATAAGGTCGGGGTCGAACTCGCTCTTGTATCCCAGACCGGAGCAGTCAGGACATGCCCCGTAGGGGTTATTGAAGGAGAACATCCGAGGCTGGAGTTCGGGTATGCTGATGCCGCAGGCCGCGCAGGAGTTCTTCTCGGAGAAGGTGCGGATTGCTTCCGAACCATCCGAAGCAAGGTGGAGTACCGCCGCCAGACCATCGGTAATCTCCAAGGCGGTCTCCAGTGAGTCCGCCAGGCGCTTGCGTGAGTCGCCGGAGAGCATAAGGCGGTCCACCACAATCTCCACGGTATGCTTATACTGCTTGTCCAGAGATATCGGCTCATCGAGGCTCTTCACCTCGCCGTTCACCCGAACCCGTACAAAGCCGTTCTTTCTCGCCTGTTCGAAGACTCCCTTGTGCTCACCCTTGCGTCCCCTGACCATGGGAGCGAGAATCATGATCCTCTCCCCCTCACCAAATGCACAGATCTGTTCAATGATCTGGTCCACCGACTGCTCCTTGATCTCCTTGCCGCAGGATGGACAGTGGGGCCGTCCCACCCGGGCCCACAGGAGCCGGTAGTAGTCGTATATCTCGGTGATGGTGCCCACCGTTGAGCGGGGATTGCGGTGGGTGGTCTTCTGCTCGATGGAGATGGAGGGCGAGAGCCCCTCTATATAGTCGACATCGGGTTTTTCCACCCTGCCGAGAAACTGCCTGGCATATGCGGAGAGGGACTCAACATACCTCCGCTGCCCCTCGGCAAAGATGGTGTCAAACGCCAGGGACGACTTCCCGGATCCGCTGAGTCCCGATACCACGATAAGGGAGTCCCGGTTGAGGTCCAGATCGATGTTCTTCAAGTTATGCACCCGTGCGCCCCGGATGATCAGCTTCTTGTGCATAGGCGCTCCAGTTCCTCCCGGAAGGCACGCAGCGCATCGGCCTGGTCCACCTCCCTGACTACCCTCCCCTTGGAGAAGATAATGATGCGCTTTCCCGCGCCGGTGATCCCGATATCGGCATGACGGGCCTCTTCGAGCCCGTTGACCGCGCACCCCATGACGGCAACTGTTACCCGGCACTTCAGCCGTTCAAGCTCCATGCCGCATTGTGTGAAGAATCCGTGGGTGTCAAAGGAAGCCCTGGCGCATTTGGGACACGAGATGATGGTTACTCCCCCATCCCAGAGGCCCAGGGTCTTGAGTATCTCCTTGGCGGAAATCACTTCCGAGGTGATTTCTCCGGATATCGAGACCCGTATGGTGTCGCCGATACCCTCCTCCAGAAGACTCGAAAGCGCCCGGGTGCTCTTTACCACAGCGGGGATGAGGGGCCCCGCCTCGGTCACCCCGATATGGAGGGGCCAGGGGGATCGGGAGGCGAACAGCCGGTTGGCCTCGCACGTTGTTTCAGGATCTGAAGACTTGAGGGAGACCACGAGGTTGGGAAACTGAAGCTGCTCAAAGAGATCAACATATTCAAGGACACAAGAGACCATAGCCTCATGGACGGGAGTGAGGTCCCGGTACTGCTTCGGCAGCGATCCGCTGTTCACCCCTACCCGTATGGCCGCCCCCAGATCCGCTGCCTTGCTGATGATCTCACGGGTCTTCCAGGTAGCCCCGATATTTCCCGGATTAATGCGGACCTTCTGCACCCCTGCGTCGAGGGACTTCAGGGCGAGACGGTAGTCGTAGTGAATATCGGCGGCAACAGGCATGATGTCCCATGAAGCGATGCGCCTCACCGCTTCCACATGGTCATCGTCAGGTACAGAAAAGCGCATGAGGGAGCATCCGATATCCCTGAGGGATTCCATGGTTGAACAGACCGCGGGAAGCGCCTGTTCGGTGAGCGCTTCAGCCCACATGGTCTGGACAGAAACTGGATAGCTGCTCCCGATGCCCAATGTTCCTGCACGGACCTGTTGGGTAACCCTACGTTCACGGATCACGGGCACTGCTCCTTAAAAAAAGGCTGTACTGCGAAGATACAACCTTTTGTGTGAAATAATCAATCGCTTCACCTACTGCAGGGTAAGCATGAGGAACACCATGACAAACAGCGCAACGGTCTCGACGATACCGATGACGATGAAGTAGTTTGCCGTCCCCTTGCCGGTGGCTCCCAGTGCGTCAGACGCTGCGGCAGCGGTCTTCCCCTGCATTAGGGCTGAGGCGCCCATGGCCAGTCCGCCGAAAAGCCCCGCACCCAGAAGGGTCATGGCATCTACGCCGTTCTCCGCCGCAGTACTGATGAAGGTCATCAGCAGGTATCCGTAGATGGTCTGCGTCAGAGGGGCTCCGGAAAAGGCCACCATCATGAATGGTGCCGACTTGTCGTTGATAAAGCGCTTCTTCCAGGCTCCCACCGCCGCCTGTGCGGCGATCCCTGAGCCGAATGCGGACCCCATTGCGGCAAAGCAGAGTGCAGCCGCAGGTCCCAGTAATCCGATGTTCATAAGTCACTCCTTGAGCGTGTGTTCATTCTCTCTATTCCTGCGCTCCAAAAAGGGAGCGTAGGAGAAACCGGTCCATTCCATCCCGAGCTGACCGGAAAATTCCAGCATGTTGAGCCTGATGCCGTGTACAAACACCGACAGCAATGCCATGACGATGTTCATCCCGTGCCCGATGAGCAGCACCAGAAGCGCTGCCGGGAACAGCACCCCGCCGAGCATGGGGGATGCCATGGCATTGAAGCTTGAAGATATCGCCACGGTCGCCATACCCACCGCGAAGAGCCGGATGTACGATATGATGTTCGAAAAGGTGCTGATGGAATCCAGGAAGGTGGTGAACAGCCCTCCTATTCCCCGCAGCAGTCCTTTAAAGAAGGGCACTCCCTGCTCCTGACCGCTGAAGATGACCACCATAGCGAACCCTGCGCCCATGCAGTAGAGCGCCCACTGCGGTATCGGTGAACGGTCAAGCACAAGCAGGAGCACCAGAAAATAGAGTCCTACGATGAGCAGCAGCCATCCTAAATGCGCATACGCACGCAGTGACGGAAAGTCCCGGAATATGTTCATGAGGCAGGCTATGCTCAGCTGGACGGTGCCGATGACGAAGCATATGAATATGATGTTGTTCTGGGCTTCGGCGGTCTCCACCCCCGCGATATGGGGAAAGGAGCTCAGTCCGTCCACCGTCATCGCACGCATGGGGGCCCATCCGGCAATGGTCTCACTCCCGAACCAGGTGCCTGTCAATGCGCCCCAGATGACCGTAACTGCACTGAGCACATAGAGCAGTTTGACAAGCAGGGTGAAGCGCCTCGCCTTGACATGCATACACACGGTCGCTCCCAGAAACAGCAGCCCGTAACCCGCGTCTCCAAAAATCATGGCCACAAAGACCGTGAAGAAGAGCAGAAACAACGCGCTGATGTCGTATTCCCGATACCCGGGAACAGTTCCCAGAACCTTGAAGATCGGTTCGATCATCCGAACGATCGGATGATTCTTCAAAAGCGTCGGCACCGGCTCATCAGCGCCGGGATCCGTAATGATGAGGCCCCAGCTTGCATCCTTAGCAAGCTGTTTCATAGTATCCGTCCGGTGTGCCGGAATGAAGCCCGTGAGCCAGGCAACCGGCTCCTCCCGGTTAAGGCCCGTGATCACCTCTTCAAACTCCACCTCTTCGGCAAGCATGACGCTTGCTTGTGCAATTTCACGAGTCCGGAGCGTCAGCGTACTGAGCTGTTCGGAGGCATTGCTGATGATGTGCTCGAGATCACCTCTCCTGTGACGTATTGCCTCAGGGCCCATGGGCGGCAGCTCAACCGGATCCAGGGGAATGCCCATGCGCTTGCCGTCAGCCATCACCGCAGCCACCACGTTCTGGCGGTCACGGCTGAGCACCACGTAGGGAATATCTTCATCTATGAGCGTCAGGTCGGCAGGCCGGCACCGGTAGAGGGTGATCGGATAACCTGCGTCACCTAGGGCTGCGATATCTTCTGGGCTGAAGGATCCCCAGGACGTGTAGAACTCATCCATCCGCGTGAGGCTGCGCAGCTCTTCCTGGGCCTCGGTCACTTCATCATCGAGACTGCATACCAGTCCTGCCAGCTCATCTGCATCTGCCGGCACATCTGGCACATCAGTTCCTTCCGGGGGAGCCTTGTACCGGGAAAGCACCTGGAGGGCCTCGTCATAGTGGGAGAGACGTTCAATCAGCTGATCAATGGACTTGGAAGTCCCCCTGGGGGTCATGATGTGCAGCATCCCAGCTCTCCTCAGCCTTGAAACTGCCTCTGCGGCTGCTGAGTCCCGGAGAAATACGGATACCTTCTTCATTGGTACGATCATATCAGGATACCTTGACGATTTTGTTCTTTGCGATTTTGCCCCGGACCACAGCAGCGGTCTGCTGGTCCCCCAGGTAGATCTGGATCATCCGGATCGCGTGCGCGGCCTCGGGTATCTTCACCTTCTCAAAGAGATTCACCCGCTGACTGGTGGTCCTAAGCTCCCGCTGCAGCAGCCTGATCTGCTTCTCCAGCGTGGATATCTGCGCATCAAGCTCAGCAAGCTGCTTGAGCGCTTCGATTCCCCGGTCTACCCACAGCGGATACGAGAGGAAATCATAGGGAACCTCTTCAAACTGAATCCCCTGGTAGATCGGGATGTTCACCCCGGCAATATTTCCCTTCTCGTACTCCACCTGCCTGATAGTCACCAGGTCCTCCACCCTGCTCCCCTTTGCAAAGGTCTCATTCTCGCCGAATACGTGCACCCAGGATTCCAGTTCCTTGCGTGCCTTTGCCTGGATTCCTTCGAGCTCCTGCTTCTCCTGCTCCACCTTCATGATAACCATCTGCAGCTGCTGCTTCTTCAGCTGCAGCGTCGGCAGATACCGCCTGAAGCGTTTGAGGGAGTCCTTCTGTTTCTTCAGCTCGTTCTTCGTCAGCCTGACACCGGCCATAGGCATCTACTCCCTGTTCTTCGGCCAGTACTTCCGCACCAGTTCGGTGCGAAGCCCCGTCTCATCCTGGTCCAGTGATGAGGAGAGAATTTCCCACCCCAGATCGAGGGCCTCCTCCAGGGGAATATTCACTGAGAGGTCCATCATCCTCGACTCAAACATCTCGCCGTACGCCAGGAGCTTCTTGTCCCAGGAAGACATCCGGAATCCCATGGACTTCTTCTCCAAAGACTCCTGATAGGATGCGTAGAGTTTGATCATCCCGTCCATAAGGGGACGGTGATCGTCCCGGGTGCTGCTGTTGACCTGCTGCTTGAGCCGTGAGAGCGAACCGAAGGGCTCAATCCTGCCGTTCTTCAGGTAATACTGCCCCTCAGTGATGTACCCGGTGTTGTCCGGCACGGGGTGGGTCACGTCATCTCCGGGCATGGTGGTCGCCGCCAGAATGGTCACCGACCCTGCGGTATCGAAGTCCACCGCCTTCTCATAGCGGCTGGCCAGCTGGCTGTAGAGGTCCCCGGGATAGCCCCGGTTCGAAGGTACCTGCTCCATGGTAATGGCGATCTCCTTCATGGCATCGGCAAAGTTGGTCATATCTGTGAGAAGCACAAGCACCTTCTTCCCCCGCAGGGCAAACTGCTCAGCCACCGCAAGGGAGATGTCCGGCACCAAAAGTCCCTCTACCGTGGGATCAGCCGCGGTATGGACGAAGAAGATGGTCCGGCTCATGGCCCCGCCCGACTCCAGGGTGTCCCTGAAGAAGAGGTAGTCGTCGTATTTCAGCCCGATGCCGCCTAAAATGATAAGGTCAACCTCAGCCTGCAGAGCGATCCGGGAGAGCAGTTCATTGTAGGGCTCTCCTGAAATTGAAAAGATCGGCAGCTTTTGAGACTCCACCAGGGAGTTGAATACATCAATCATCGGGATGCCGGTGCGGATCATGTGCTTGGGAATGATGCGCTTTGCCGGATTCACCGAAGGTCCTCCAATGTCGATCATCTGATCCTTCAGCTCAGGCCCGTTGTCCCGGGGCCTGCCGCTGCCGTCGAAGATCCGTCCCAGCAGGTCGTCGGAACATGACACCTGCATCGGCTTCCCGAGGAAACGGACCTCGTCCCCCGTGGAGACGCCCCTGGCGCCTGCAAACACCTGGAGAGAGACCAAATCTCCCTTGAGCCGGATAACATTGGCCAGTGAGGTCCCATGGGCAGAGGTCACTTCGGCAAGATCGCCGTTCTTGATTCCTTCCGCCTTCACGGTGATGACGTTTCCTGCTATTGCTTCAATTCTGGTATACACTTTCTGCATGTCGCTACCTGCCTTCTTCGTCGCTGATCAGGGACTTCACGCGCGTGTCATAGGAAACCAGCTTCTCGCGGTACTTCTCGGAAATGCGCGACTCAATCTCTGCAAAGGAGTCAGCATCGCTCTCTGCTCCGTTCCAGTCTAAAAACAACTGCCTGATCTGGTTGAAGTAGTGCCGGGCATCCTCCTTGTTCTCCAGCTCGTATGCTCCTGCAGTCACCCTGAATAAGAGATCAAAGGTGTGCTTCTGCCGCTCAATGGGCACTGCGGCATCAACGGGGTCGAAGGAGTTCTGCTGGATATAGACCGAGTCCACGAGATCGCTCTTGAGGTAGATTATGTAGTCCTCAGTGCTGGTCCCCTCCTCACCTACTACCTTCATCATCTGGCTCACCTCATCGCCCCGGTAGAGGATGCTTCTCACGTACTCGACCTGCTCCTTGCTGATCCGTCCGCTGTACTTCGACCAGCTTTCCAGCGGATGGATCGCAGGGTACTTCCGTGCATCGGAACGTTCCCGTGAAAGCCCGTGGAATGCCCCCACCACCTTCAGCGTAGCCTGGGTGACCGGTTCCTCGAAGTTACCGCCTGCGGGGCTCACGGTCCCCCCTATGGTGACCGAACCGGTCTCCCCGTCGGATAACCGGACGATCCCTGCCCGCTCGTAGAAGCTCGCTATCACCGACTCAAGGTAAGCGGGAAAGGCCTCCTCTCCGGGAATCTCCTCAAGTCTTCCCGACATCTCCCGCATGGACTGTGCCCACCGTGATGTGGAGTCCGCCAGAAGCAGGACGTGCAGGCCCATCTGCCGGTAGTACTCAGCCAGGCTCACTGCGGTGTAGACCGATGCCTCACGGGCCGATACGGGCATGGAGCTCGTATTGCATATGATAATCGTCCGCTCCATGAGGGACTTCCCGGTCCTGGGGTCAGTCAGTTCAGGAAACTCCTTGAGGGTCTCCACAACCTCCCCCGCCCGCTCGCCGCATGCTGCGATAATGACGATATCAACATCGGCATGCCTGCTGGTGATCTGCTGGAGCACCGTCTTGCCCGCACCGAAGGGGCCTGGAATGCAGTAGGTTCCCCCTAAGGCAATGGGGAAGAATGTGTCGGTAATGCGCACCTGGGTCACCAGGGGCTGATCA
Source organism: Spirochaetia bacterium (assembly GCA_007128345.1). GTDB lineage: Bacteria > Spirochaetota > Spirochaetia > PWKH01 > PWKH01 > SKXS01. The sequence continues at coordinate 12,086 of SKXS01000071.1, read as the reverse complement.
GGCCTGAGCCGCTCCTGGTAGTGGGTGATCGCCCGTTTCACCGGCCAGTCAAAGACCATGGTGAGCTCGTGCGTTCTCCCCTTTGCATCCTCCACTTCCGCAATGGTGTCATGGATGCGGTAGTTTCCCGCCTCGGCAACGCTGGTGACCTGGTAGGAGCCCCTCTGTAAGGTGAAGGGCACCATGATCCTGTGCTCGAAGATACCCTCGGGTACGATGCCGATTGTATCCGCCGGCCGCACGGTATCTCCCTTGCTGACCTTCGGGGTAAATTCCCACTGCCGCTCTCCGTCTAAGGCGTCAAGGTAGACCCCCCGTTCAAGGAAGAAGCCGCACTGCTCGGCAAGCGCAGGAAGCGGATTCTGGAGCCCGTCGTAGATCTGCCCGAGGAGTCCCGGTCCCAGGGTGACGCTCAGCTGCTCCTGGGAGAATTCAACCTCGTCTCCCACGCTGATGCCCTGGGTCATCTCAAAGACCTGCAGTTCGGCAATGCTGCCGTTTATCCTGATAACCTCTGCCTTGAGCTTTTTCTCACCCATGCGGATGAAGCCCACTTCATTCATGGAGATACGTCCGGAGACCTCGACGGTCACCATGTTCCCCGTAACACCAATTACCTTGCCCGATGTCCTATCCATATATGCTCACTCTCCGAATATGTACTGTATCATGAGGTGCGCTCCATACGGGACTGCAGCTGCGAGAAAATCCGGCTGAAGGCATCTTCCCCCCGTTCCCGGGTGAAGAGCTCCAGTCGGCACAGCAGCTTCAGTTTCAGCAGGTAGAGCACCAGAATGGAAAAATCAAATACCAGGGAACCTTCCAGCTCCTCAGCATGCTCCCATACAAGCCGCAGGTATTCCCGTTCCGCCTCCAGAGGAGAGGCCAGGGAGACCAGATGCTTTGCGGTATCCCTGAGGTCCTTACGCCCGGGATCACGCTCATGGGGCCTTCCGACGCGCTCTGCACGCTGGTAGGCCACGGCATGGTCAAGCGCATCAGCGTAGGACTTCCAGGAGGAGAGTTCCGGTCTCAGGGAGAAGACCCCTGGATCATCGTCACGCAGCCGGGAGAGCACCTCGATGTCATGGGGGTGCACCTCCATGGAGCAGCGGGAAAAAAATTCCTCCATGGTAATCCCTGGGGATTCAAAAAGCCTGAGCACCGGCAGCGATGCAAGGGTGTAGTAGTATCCTGGCAAGACGCGGCTCCTTTTCTAGTCCTGTCCGGATGCCTTGCGGAGGATCTTCTGCAGCTCGGGCTGCAGGAAGGGCGACAGCATACCGGCAAGGTCCTCTGACGTGAAGCTCACGTAGGCTGAACCGTCCTTTGCCAATATCCTGAATCCGGAGTCCACCGTATCAACCGGCTTGATCTCAGAGCCCTCGGCAAGCGCTTCATTCAGCGAGGAGAGCACCTCCTTGGTCAGCGACTCGTAGAGCTTTTTGCTGGTTTCGATCGTATCGCCCGGACCCGCCATCTGGTGCTTCAGCGCTTCCTCGATGAGATCAGTAAAGAGGGACGGGGAAAACGAGCCGGCAATTGCCTTATCAAGGAGCCGGTCAAAGAGCTCGTGGATGCGCTTCTCAGTGGAGAGCAGAAGGTCTCTCCCTGCCTGCTCCATGGCAGCCTCGGCGCTTACCTGGCGCTTCTTCAGATGCTCTTCACCCTCTTTCTTTTTCCTCTGTGCCTCTTTTTCAGCTTCATTTACGATCTCAAGCGCCTGCTTTTCGGCCTCTTCAACAATCCGCGAAGCCTCCTGGCGGGCTGCTTCCACGCCCTCTTTCTTAATGGAATCAATTAATTCCTGTACCTGAACTTCCATATATGTCTCACTCCATACTTACATGTAGTATTCCTGGACCTCAGGTGCGCAGCCGCACCACCGTCCTGCCGTATCCCCCAGTTTCCGGGGGAGCAAACTGATAATCCCTGACCGACGGGTGGTCGGAGAGAAATTCATGCATACCCCGCTGGAGAATACCCTCCCCCTTTCCGTGGATAATCGAGACGAATTCAAACCCGTTGAGCACCGCCTGGTCGATGTGCCGCTCAACCAACGTACGGGCTGAAGCGAGCTGTTCACCCCTGATATCGAGTTCATATCCTGCGGCATTCTCCCCTCGCTCAAAAGACACATCAATCAATGGCTTGGTATCATAGAACGAATTTGCATCTCCTGCAATAGGAGTCAGATCGTTTTGGTTCATATCCGCGTGCAAATTTCCCACTTCCACATACCAGTGCCCGGCCTTTTTCCCCTTGCGCTTGATTACCCCCTCCACCCCGGATGCGGTGCGCACCCGCATGCCCGGCCTGAAGACGACCTCACGCCGTTGAGCGAGGGATTGCTCCTCACGCCTCAGCTTCTCTCCGGCTTCAATATGTTTCTGCTCCAGCTCCTCCCTGTACTCCCGGGCTCTGCGGATCTTCTCCTGGGTGATCTCACCTTCCCGCAAGTCCCTGATGAGGTTCTCCAGCCTACTGGAGGAGTCTTCAATGAACCTGCCGAGGGTGGAAAAGTCCCTCTGGCGCACCAGGCGTTCACGCTGCCTGATCTTCAGATCCTCCAACTGGAGCTTTCTGGATGCTTCAGTAAGCTCTCTCCTGAGTTCCTGCATCGCCTCTTCCTGCTTCCTGAGCTCAATTTCCCGCTCCTCAAGCCGCCGGAGGATCATCTCGGAAGTATCACCCTCCTCAAGCATGAATTCCCTCGCCAGGCTGACCACCGATGAAGGAAGCCCCATCCGCTGGGCGGTCTCAAGCGCATAGCTGTTCCCCGGCACTCCGAAGAGAATGCGGTAGGTGGGACGGCTTTGCTCCTGGTCAAACTCCATGGCGGCGTTCACCACCCTGCTGTCCGCATAGCCGAACTGCTTGAGCGTCATGTGATGACTGGTCACCAGGGTGAGGCAGCCTATCTCTAGGCAGTGAAGGATGATGCTCTTTGCTAAAGCGGCCCCCTCGCGGGTGTCGGTTCCGGATGCAAGCTCATCGAGGATCACCAGCGACGATTGGTCAGCTTCAGATACAATGGAGGCGATCTTCACCATATGGCCGGAAAAGGTTGAGAGCGATTCTGATATCGACTGATCGTCCCCGATATCTGCGTGGATGGTGCTGAACAGCGGCACCGTGCTTTGGGATGATGCGGGAATGAGCATGCCGTGGCCTGCCATAAGGGAGAGCAGCCCCACGGTCTTCACGGTAACCGTCTTTCCCCCTGCATTCGGTCCCGTCATGATCACGGCCCGCCTGTCGGAGGGGATGGTGATGTCGATGGGAACCGCCGCCTTTCCCAGCAGGGGATGGCGTGCCTGAATCAGGTTCAGATGATCTCCCCCCACAGAAGGCCGGGAGCACCCATAGAGCAGAGAGAACCGGGCAAACGCGTAGACCTGGTCCAGCCGGGCAACCGCATGGAGCATGTGCTCCAGTTCATTATGAAGCTTCCACGCCTCTTGTGTAAGATCCCTGAGGATAGCGGTGATCTCTGCGCTGATGCGCTGCTCCTGGATAAAGACCTGGTTGTTGGCATCCATGAGCTGAGACGGCTCCACGAAAAGAGTCCCCCCTGTGGCTGAGATTCCCTGGACAAAGCCGCTCACCCGGGAGCGGTGCGCGCTCTTCAGGGGAAGCACCACCCTGCCGTCGCGGATGGTAGGTGTGTCCTGCTGCCAGATACCCTGATCGCTTCGCAGAAACCGCAAGCTCACCTCGCCTCGTTCCCGCTTATACTGTTCAAGCTGCCGCACTAACGGTACAATCCGGGGATGATTCTGCCTGACTGACCCAGGCGGCTCCAGTTCGCTGGCAATCCTGCGCGCCAGAGGTCCCAGAGCTTTGTCGGGTCCCTCCCCCGGACTGCGCACCTCTGCTGAAAACCCTGGGGGCATTTCGGTAAAGTAGCTGTACAGGGAGAAGGCTGCCTTGGCATAGAGGGCTATGCTGTAGAGCTCATCCCCGTCGAGGAGGGTATGCTCCCGCGCAAGCTTCCTGACGCTTGAAGCAATCTCCGGGAACGAAGAGACCTGTGAGGAGTCCTGCACACGCATGAGGGATGCGGCAAACTCCATGACATCAAGCTCCGCATCAAGGACATTGGCATCAGTGAAAGACCTGCAGGAAGCAACGCGTTCGCGTCCCTCACGGCTGAGGGCGCATTCCTGTATGCGTTCTCGTATGACGGAAAATTCCAGGGATTCACTGCTTGTTTTCATTGCCGCCTACCATGACCGCTCCCGGATCACCTGATCTTCTGTCATCCGCACGTACCGCTCGTATCGCCCCGCATCCACTATACCTGTTTCAGCCGCTTTGCGCACCGAGCAGTCAGGCTCGTGGATATGCAGGCATGGAGAGAACCTGCAGCGCGAGGTAAAGCGCTCAAACTCAGGATAGTGCACTGCGATATCCCGGGGATCCATCGGGGGGATCTCGATTTCCCGCACTCCCGGGGTATCAATAATCTCCAGGCGTCCGTCACCGCTTTTCAGGAGGATGGAGAAGTTTGTGGTATGCCTGCCCTTGTTGTACTTCCTGCAGATCTCCATGGTCTTCTGGGAAGCACCGGGCATGATGCGGTTCACCAGGGACGACTTTCCCACTCCCGACTGCCCGAAGAAGGCACTGCGCCTGTCAGTTATGTAGTGATGCAGGGCATCCACCCCCGATCCGGTTTCCGCCGAGACACGGAAGACCTGGAACCCCAGAGAATCGTAACAGGTCAGCACATCGATCTGCCCGTTTGAGATACCCAGATCAGCCTTGTTGCAGGCGATCACCACGGGGATGCTCCCTGCGCAGACGATCACCCGGTCGATGAACCCCGGCTTTAACGGCGGCTGGTCTGTGCTCACGACGCACACAACAACGTCCACATTGGAGAAGAGGGTCTGCACTTCCCGGCGCTTGAGATGGTACCGGGTAAACTGGTTGGTCCGCTCTGATCTGCCGGTTATCACGCCTTGAAGCCCGCCCGCATCATCGAAGGTTACCCGGTCGGCCACCGTGATGGGGGTGCGGTCCTCTTCCACGCCCCGGAGCTTCTTGCCCTTGATCCTGCAGAGATATTCACGTCCGTCTTCGGTCTCAACCGTATAGATATTATTGATGCCCCTGGTCACCATACCTGATGCCATGACGCCTCCTCAGTTCTGCTGAACTACTCTATACTGAATCTTTTATATTGACAACATCGACATTTCTGATACCTTTGGTATATGTTTTCATTCAAGGGATGCACAACCACGGGATGCACACGTATTGCCGTCACAGGAAGCGACCACTGCCTCAAGCACGCACAGAGCCCTGATGAACTGCGCGATGCGGTGATCCGTTCGCTGGAGCACCATGAGATCGTCGGGTCCGTCAGCATGACCCATGCCCTCATCAGAGACCATAATATGTCCGGCAGCCGGATGTACGCCTCAAATATGGCAAGCAATGTATATGTAGACTGCGATTTCTCCGAATCCTTTGTGCAGCTGAGCTTCTTCGACTTCTCCAAGTTCATCCGATGCAGGTTCACCGACATTACCCTGAAGTACTGCGTATTTGCCGGAAGCGAGTTCACCTCCTGCGACTTTTCGGGAAGCGATATCCTGCACTGCAATTTTCTCGGCATCAACGCAGTCGACTGCTCTTTTGATGACTCAGACCTCTATTTCTCTAACTTCACCAATGCCAGTCTCTCTTCGGTAACATTCAGGGACTGCAACCTCACCAAGAGCTACTTCGTGGGAAGTGAACGGTCTGAAGTGAACTTCAAGTACTCAAACTATGAGGAGGCGGTCTTTACCCGGACCTAATCATGAAGATATTCTTTCACTTCTCCGTAGTCGGATTCTCAAACTCCTATCTCGTGGGCAACCAGGATGGGGGCGACGCCATGGTCATCGACCCCGGCGTCATGGACGTGGAGCTCCTGAAGATCATAGAGGAAAACGGCTACTACATCCGCTATATCCTGCTCACTCACCGCCATGAAGCGCATATAAGCGGCATAAAGGTGATCAAGAAGATCTATGATGCGGAGATCTACGCGAACAGCATGGCGATTCTGGACTATCCGGTCCATGTGATATCCCACAAGGAGGTGGTCACCCTCAACGGGATTGCCGTCGAGGCGATCCATGTGCCGGGGCACTCATCGGACTCGCTGGTATACAGGATCGGCAAGGCGCTTTTCACCGGTGACGTGCTCACATGCGGGTTCATCGGCAACACGACCAATGAGCTCTCACGGTCGCTGCTCATGCGGTCCATCATGGAACGGCTCATGCCCCTGGATGAGACCTACCTCATCTTTCCCGGACACGGCCCGCCGACAACCCTCAAGGCGGAGAAGCTCTTCAACCCGGATATTTTCGAATATTACCAGCAGGTACATCACTGAGGAAAGCCTTGAAGCGCTGCGGCATCGGGGAGGTGAAGGTCCTCGCCCTGCCATCACAGGGAAGGGCGATCTTCAGCTTGAAGGCGTGCAGAAGCAGTCCGTACGCACCGCGCTTCCCGTAGAGCTCATCCCCGGAAATCGGGCATCCCAGATGCTTCATGTGGACCCGCAGCTGGTGGGTCCTTCCAGTCACCGGCCGCAGCCGCATGAGGGTGGTCCCCCCCTGGTATCTCAGCACCCGGTAGCAGGTCTTTGCAAAACGGCCCCGGGATGAACCTGCAGGCAGAACGGTGAACCGCTTGCGGTCATGCACATCACGGGCAATCGCAGTGACCACCTCGCCCTGATCTTCCGGAGGCCCGCCCTGGACAACAGCTATATATATCTTTCTTGTCAGCCGGTCATGAAACTGCCGGGAGAGAAACTCATGCGCACCTGGATGCTTGGCCGTGATGATGACCCCCGATGTCTCCTTGTCCAGGCGGTGCACAATCCCTGGCCGCAGGTGATCACCGAAGGATTCTCCGACCTCCTTCCAGCGGTAGAGCAGCCCATGGAGGAGCGTCCCGTGGTGCTGCCCAGCCCCCGGATGCACCACCATGCCCGCATCCTTGTCAATGACGACCACATCGTCATCCTCGTATATAACCCGAAGGGGCACCTCTTCCGGTTCAATACTGAGTTCAGGAAGCTCATCCCAGAGAATTTCCACCACATCCCCTGACTTCACCTTCCTCGAAGGTTTGACCTCGCGCCCGTTCATGCGTATGACCGCATTGCGCTTTGCCAGCTGGCTGCGGGGAAAGAGACTGAGGGTATCACATAGGTACACATCGACGCGAAGAGGAGGTCCGTCAAGATCAACAGTGACAGCATGCCGGTTCACCTGCCGATTCTCCCCAGGATGAAATCCGCCGCGGCAATGCCCAGGGAGAGCGACAGGGCAGTCACGAGCCTGATGCGCTGGTTCTCCCCCCCGTCAGCCAGTACCAGGCGGTAGGCAAGGGTGGAGACTCCGTAGGTGATGGGAAGAGACCCGAGGAAAATGATCTCGCCTCGCCTCAGGTCGTGAGACCACTGGGGAAACTCGTCCTGCCGGTAGGGCTCATAGGCACATACCGGAAACGCGAGCAGCATGATGCACAGAAGAGTAAGTATTCGTTTAGCCATGGGCCCTCCCGAATATGGCGGTTCCCACCCGCACCAGATCTGATCCCTCCTCCACCGCAATCGCGAAGTCGCCGCTCATGCCCATGGAAAGCATGAGGCCTCCCAGTTCCCCAAAGGATGCCTCCACACGCTCCCGGAGCTGCCTGAGTTTGGCAAATGAACCCCGGATTGCAGCCTCATCCCCGCTTAGGGGTCCCAGGGTCATAAGCCCCGTAAGCCGCACCGACTGACAAGAGAGGGAGCGCTCTATGAGGCGCATGAGATCATCTTCAGTCTCCACTCCATGCTTGGAAGGCTCACCCGATGTGTTGACCTCCACCATGATATCCATGATCCTATCAGTCTGCAATGCGCAGCGGTCGATGCGTACCAGGATCTTCTCTCGGTCCACCGACTGGATGCAGTCGCTCAGCTCCACCGCCTTGGCTGCTTTGTTCGACTGGAGTGCGCCGATCATGTGCATGGAGATGCCTTCAGGCAGATCTGATGCCTTGCCTGCAAGCTCCTGGACCCGGTTCTCCCCAAAGAGGGTAATGCCGCATGATGCGGCCTCATGGATCTCCCGGATGCTCCGGTTCTTAGTTACCGCCATGAGGGCTGCAGAACCGCTCGGCCTGCCGCTGGCCCGCTCGGCCTGTGCAATGATCTCCAGTACTTCAGCTATACGATCGCGCATGATCTCCATGACCTGCATACTACCATGAAATCATGAGGAAAAGGAAGTAAGCACCACCTGCAGGGTCTGTACTCTGCAGGAAAAGCCATGTAAAATGTCCATGCAATCACTAGATATGACAGGGAGAACACCATGACCCAACCATTATGCATTAATTCAAGCTACTGCGGCACACCTGAAGGATACCCCCTGAACGCTCTTACCGACGCGAAGCGTGCGGGATTTTCCCATGTCATGTGGGCGCATCACTGGAATACCGACTTCATCTACACGGAACCTGAAATTCAAGCCGTCGCATCGCATCTGCAGACCTTGGGTATGGCTGTTGAGGACATCCACGGATCAATCGGTGTTGAGAAGAGCATCTACTCACCCGTGGAGTATGAACGGCTAGCCGGCGTTGAGCTGGTGAAGAACAGGATAGAGATGACCTCCATCCTGGACGGCGAATTCCTGGTGCTCCATCCCTGCATCGTTCATGACGAGAAGCTCCTGCCGGTCTGCCGAGAACAGGGCCTTAGAAGCCTTATGGAACTGGAGTCCTTTGCCTTAAGCAGGGGGGTCCGGATTGCCCTGGAAAACCTCTTCCGAAACAGCAGGACCAAGGAGTTCGATACGGTCCTTGAGAACTACGATACCATTGAGTACTACCTGGAGCGCTTTGAGTCCTCGTACCTTGGATTCTGCTGGGATACCGGCCACTGTATTCTCCTGGGTGATGAGTCCTTCAAGAGGGCTGAGCGGATTGCCCTGGAACGGCTGTGCATGGTCCACCTTACGGACAACCAGGGTGACTATGACCGGCACTCCCCTCCTTTTACCTGGAGCGGCATATGGGAGCGCATTGCTGAAGTGATTGCATCGTCTCCCTACCGCAGGGACAAACCCTTTACCCTGGAAGTCAACGCGAAGAACAACGGCAATGACCACCGGACTTTCCTCAGCGAAGTCCACGAAAAGGGGCTCAGGTTCATTGAGCTCTTCGAGAGGTGCTGCGCGCAATGACTTCCGCCGGGTATGACCATCTGTGCATTAACAGCGATGCAGCTGGCGGAACCGGTTCACCTTTCACATTCCTCGCTGCTGCAGGAGATGCCGGTTTTACCCGCATCATGTGGGGACACCAGTGGAACACAGACTTTCTCTACGATGACGCCGAAATTGAGTTTGCCGGGGAGTTCATGGCCGCCTCAGGGATCAAGCTGAGCGACACCCATGGAAGCGCAGGAAAGGAGAAATGCTGGTACTCCCCTGTTGAGTATGAGCGACGCGCCGGGATTGCGCTGGTGAAGAACCGCATACGGTTCACTTCCCTCCTCGGCGGCAGCACGGTCACCCTCCATCCTCCTGTAAGGCGCTTCCCTGAAGAGGACCTGCTGCTGCTGCGCCGTCGCGGCCTCCAGAGCATGCATGAAATAGCGGAGCATGCTCAGCTGTATGGGATCATGATAGCACTGGAGAACCTGTACCAGGCGGCAGGTGAAAAAGACTATGCACTCACCTCATATGACACCATAGAGGAGTTTTTTGATTCCTTCCCTTCCCTGGGATTCTGCTGGGACCCTGCCCACTCGATCATCCTGGGAGAGAAGGCGGCTGTACGTGACGAGGACCTTGCCTCCAGGAGACTGTGCATGGTCCACATAAGCGACAACCGCGGCATGGAGGATGAGCATGCCCCGCCCTTCACATGGAGCACCATATGGGATCATGTGGCCCGCGTCATAGCCCGGTCACCCTACCCCCAGGAGAAACCCGTGACTCTTGAGGTGGAGATGCCCCCTGACCTCCCCCTCGTCGCTTTCCTCGAGGACACCCGCATGAAGGGGCTCAAGTTCAACCGCCTGTGGAAGCAGGCATATGATGAGCATCTGAGGATGGGCGTTCCATGTCGATGACCGCAATACTCCTGGTGACCCTCTCCGCGGTGGTTCACGCATCGTGGAACTACCTGGGCAAGTCCAGGCAGGGCGCCCTGCTCTTCTTTGCCGCGGCATCGGCCATGGGCGGGATGATGCTTATTCCCTTCCTGGCAGCCTTCAGCGGAAGCCTCAGGCTTATGCCCGCTGCTGCAGCACGCATGCTCATCCCCGCAGGTCTCTTTCAGGCAGTCTACCTCATAGGACTGGGAAAAGCCTATGAGACGGGGGACCTCTCTGCCGCCTATCCTACAGCCCGGGCTCTGCCGGTGCTCATCGTGCCTGCCGTATCCCTGATTCTCGGCACGGGAGAGGCAGTACATCCTCAGGCGCTTTCCGGCATGGTCATCATCTCCGCGGGAATTCTGCTCTTACCCCAAAAATCATTCCGCTCTTTGTCATTCTCCCGGACTGGAAACCGCTGGATGGCCTGGGCGCTCCTGGCAGCTGCGGGGACTGTAGGATACTCCTTGGTAGATGATGCGGCCCTGGCTCATTTTCGTGGAGCTCTTGACCCGGCAGTTGCCTCGCTCCACGCACCGGTCATCTATTCAGCCCTTGAATCGCTGACCACTTCAGCATTCCTGATCATGCTGGGCTTGTGCATGAAGGGACCATCCGGCATTGTCCGGGAGGCAAAGCTCCTGAAACTGCGCTCAGCATGTATTGCCGGCATCGGGATCATCGGCGCCTACTGTCTGGTGCTCATAGCATTGGGATTCGCACGAAACGTCTCTTATGTCGTTGCCTTCAGACAGCTCAGTCTCCCCATAGGAACATTTCTCGGCATGATGCTCCTGGGGGAACGGATGACCCCGCCCAAGCTGGCAGGCACCCTCCTCATACTTACAGGCCTGGTCATGGTAGCCCTGGGATAGCATCCCAAAGCCGCATGCAGAAGTACATGATGCATGTTCTCACGATGATGCCCATGTATATGAACGGCTGTGTATCGTTATAAGACGTTTTTAGCATAGGATAAAACTGCCCGTGAATTCGCAAGGCCAATTCCTGAAGCGAGGAACTGCTCTCGTCTATACGGCTGCGGCTCTGTCAGGAGTATCCCCCCCTCCCAGAGGCGCCGAAGAAAGAGCTTCAGCAGCAGGATTTCCACACCCGTAAGCCTACGAGGAGTGTGGTGCATATTAGCAGCAGATGCTTGCATTGCCTTCGGTTTTGATCTCCAGGAGGTTCTTCAGATGCCGTTGTGATGGGTTTGACGTAGGTTTTACCTCAATTGCTGTATTATCACCGAGAATAAAGTCCACATCTTTGTTGTCTTGGGTTCGCCAGAAAGAGAGATCCAATAGTCAAGCCATGAACGAAGCTCAGTATAGTGTTCCCCGGCTGCTGAAGGAAGTACCGAACCAGCCCACTGATGCATGCTTACAGAGCAATCGGTGGAAAAGCCGCTTTACGTTAATTTTTGATCAGGAAGGCTATTCTCCTGCCTTTTTTCAGGAAATGTGGACTCAGCATAGAATCAGCTGTATTACTTACCGGAAGTTTCCCCAGGAACCCTGGCCGGAGGCATGGTTTGAGGAAGTGGAGGTAGCTCTGCCGGGAGGAGAGCGCGTATGGATGAAGCTGGCAGAACAAGGCAGTTGGATTGGATCAGGAAAGCATGTGGGTACGGGAGGTCCGGAAGCTTACCTCGAGTGCTCATCAGACGAGTCTGATCAGTACGGTGTATGAGGGGTTGGCAGGTGAGGATGCCGGACGATTATTTAGCCGGTGGTCCCAGAAAAACTTCTTCAAGTATATGATGCATCACTATGCTATATTGCGCACCCCAGTCTATGATGGATAATGTGCTGTATTAAAAGAAATTATTGCATAGTAAAATGAAGGTCTTTTTTGTTGAAAATCAGTGAAAAACCTTGACAACAGAGTATTTTCACCCCTATTATAACAAATCGCACTG
>SKXS01000166.1 GCA_007128345.1 Spirochaetia bacterium | reverse complement strand
TCCCCATGACGTGCCCGGTACCTGCTATCGTGATGTACTGGTGCAGGCGTCAGACTCGTCCGGGAACGAGACTGCGGCCTTACTTAACCGGCTCATTGAATCTTCCCGGGAATTCCTCGCCCATCACCGCATAAACCGCACCCGTATAAAGGAGGGTAAGGACCCGGCGAATGCGCTCTGGTTCTGGTCTCCCGGATACCGTCCCTCCATGAAAACTTTCCAGGAGCTCTACGGGAAAACTGGTGCGGTCATCTCTGCGGTGGACCTCATATTCGGCATCGGACGGTACGCGGGGCTTGATGCAGTTAAGGTGCCCGGAGCTACCGGGCTGTATGACACCAATTACGAGGGTAAAGCTCATGCAGCCATAGAAGCCCTCAGACGCTACGACTTCGTCCTGATACACGTTGAGGCAAGCGATGAAGCGGGTCATGAAGGGGATGTACAGCTCAAAGTACGGACGTTGGAGTATCTGGACAGGCGGCTCTTGCGACACGTGTATGCCGCTGCGGCGGCCATGAATGAGCCGGTGCGCATTGCCCTGCTTCCCGACCATCCCACCCCCTGCGAACTGCGCACCCATGTACATGACCCGGTGCCCGTAATGATCTATACTCCCGGTGAGCAGGGAGACGGCATCGCCCGCTACGATGAGCATGCGGCGGCGCACGGTTCTCTTGGGCTTATGCGGGGCGATGAGTTTATTAAAAAGTTGTTTTCCATTGACGCTGCGCACTAGGTGTGCTATACTGCCAGTGTGTTAGTATACTAGTACAATTCTGGTAACCAGAATGAGGAGCGCCAATGAGTACACCGGCAATCTCCGTTTCTTCCATACGCTATTCCTACGGAAAACAGCTCGCAGTCGACGGGATATCGTTTGACGTCTCTCCCGGGGAGATATTCGGGTTCCTCGGTCCCAACGGAGCGGGCAAGTCCACCACCATCAAGATGCTTACCGGCCAGCTGATTCCCCAGGACGGCTCCATTACCATCCTGGGCATGCCGGTATTGGGGCATAACCGGGACGTGCATAAGCGCATGGGAGTCTGTTTTGAGGAAAAAAACCTCTATCTCCAGATGAGCGCCGTTGAGAACCTCAAGTTTTTTGCCGGGCTCCACGGGATCAAGGATCCCGATATCAAGGGGCTGCTTCAGCAGGTGGACCTCTGGAACCGGGCTAAGGACCGGGTCTCCTCATACTCAAAGGGCATGCGTCAGCGGCTCATGATGGCCCGCGCGCTTATCAATGATCCTGAAGTGCTGTTTCTTGATGAGCCGACTGACGGACTTGACCCGGTTTCTGCCAAGGCGATCCGGGACATCATCCAGAAACGTGCGTCCCAAGGTGCGGCGGTCCTGCTTACTACCCATGACATGAACGAGGCCGACAAGCTCTCTGACCGGGTCGCCTTCATCAATGAAGGCAAGTTCTATGCCATCGACACCCCGGAACATCTCAAACTGCTCCATGGGAAGCGTTCAGCAACTGTACGGGTGAAGCAGGGCGACGAGATTACCGAACTGCGGATTCCCCTGGATGAGGATGTTTCCGGCGAAGGCCTCAAACAGGCCGTAGGGTCCGGCGAGGTGCTGACTATCCATACGGAAGAGGCAACCCTGGAGGATATCTTCATCGCCATGACCGGACGAGGGCTCCAGTAATGGGTGCACAGGTAAGCACTGCAGGCATGATCGTGACCCTGCTGAAGAAGGACTTTCTCGCTTTTTCCCGGGACCGTATATACTCTATCCTCTCGCTGGCAGCCCTGATACTTTTCATCGTCGTCTTCTGGATATTCCCGATGACCGTGGATGAGAGCATCACCGTAGGTATTTCTCATCATGACCTGGGGATGCTCCTTGATGCTGATGGTGAAGAGGGTATTGAACTGCTGGTCTTTCCCAGTGAGGCCCTCCTTCGGTCGGTTATATCAGGTGATGCCGAAGCCTGGATAGGTGATGACGGAAAGCTCATCATCAGGGATGTTACGGATGGAGAGAGCCGCCCGAGCGGCGCATCCAAGGCGACTGTCCTGGTAGGGCTCTCATTCCCTGAGCAGTTCATCATCTCAACGGCAATGGGGCAGCAGACAACGGTCACTGTCTACACCAACCAGGATACCCCTCCGGAGATTAGGGGTGCCATGGTGAGCTTCATCAGGGAGATAGCCTTTATGCTGGCGGGATCCCCGCTGCCTGTGACCGAACCTGATGCTGAAGAGATCGTCCTCGGTACGGACCGGATGGGAGATCAGGTCTCCATGCGGGATCGCATGCGGCCTATGCTGGCGTTCTTCGTGCTCATGATGGAGACCTTTGCCCTCGCTTCGCTTATTGCAGCAGAAATATCTCATAAGACCATCACAGCCATACTTGCTACCCCGGCAAAGGCTTCCCATGTGCTCACGGCAAAGACCCTCTTCGGTACGATGCTCGCCATGGGACAGGCTATCATTCTCCTGCTGGCAACCGTCTCCTTTTCTGCGGACAACTGGCTGATGCTCCTTGTCGCAGTGTTCTTGGGTGCGCTCATATTCACATCTATTGCCATGGTGGTCGGATCCATGGGAAAGGACTTCATCACCACGCTGTTTTTATCCATGCTCTTTACCATACCGCTGGCAATTCCTGCCTTCGGGGTGATGTTCCCGGGCAGTACGGCTCCCTGGGTCCGCATTATTCCCAGTTACGGCATCATGCAGGTACTTATGGATGTGACAGTCTACGGTATGAGCTGGGGTGATGCGTGGATCTATCTCACCATAGCCGCACTCTGGGCTGCCGGTCTTTCAGCCGTTGGCCTGACGATCCTCAAGCGCAAGGTGGTGAGATTATGAGCATACGCAACTTCTGGACCATATTCAAGAAAGATGTAGCCGTGGGACCCCGTTCTCCCTTCGTGCTGTTTGCCATCTTGCTTCCCATAGCTTTGACCATAGTGCTGCAGATGGTCTTTGGGGATCTCTTTGCGCAGAAGCCACGGTTTGCCCTGGTTGACCAGGGTTCTTCCCAGATATCGCTGCTGATCCAGGATATCGACGGAATCAATGTTACCATGCTTAGTGATCCTGAAGAGCTCAAGCAGCAGGTGCAGAGCCACGACTTTGATGCAGGACTGATCCTGCAGCCCGGTTTTGACCAGGCGCTCAAGGGCGGAGAGAAACCTGTCATGCAGTTCTACATAAGCGGGGAGAGCTATGCGATCGACCGCCTCATCCTCTCGGTAACCGCCATAGATCTGATACGTACGGTTGAAGGAAGTTCTCCTCCGGTGGAGGTGGAACTGGTATCTCTAGGCAGGGGGGAGGCGCTTCCTATTTCAATGCGGCTGGTGCCGATCATTGCCATGTACGCCTTCATCATCGCCGGGCTCTTTGTTCCTGCAAGCTCCCTGGTGGAGGAGCGGGAGCGCAAAACCATACAGGCGGTGCTCGTGAGCCCCGCGAAGCTCTCAGACTTGCTTGCAGCCAAGGCGGTTCTGGGGATCGTGCTGACCATCATCATGACGGTGGTCACCTTGCTGCTTAACGGCGCATTCAGCCACAATCAGCTCGATATGATCGTGGTGCTCATCGTAGCGGCCATATTCTGGTCCATGCTCGGACTCGTGGTGGGGCTTCTGGCATCCAACTCCCAGATCCTCTTTGCCATAGTCAAGGGATCCGGAGCGCTCCTCTTTGCACCGGTCATATTCTACCTGTTTCCTGACTGGCCCCAGTGGATAGCTAAGATGTTCCCTACCTTCTGGGCCATTGATCCGGTCTGGCAGATTCTGGCCAACCATGCAACCCTCGCTGATATTATCCTCCCACTGATGGTAACCGCAGGGATGAGCATCGTCTTGATACCTATTGTAGCGAAGCTGGGCAGGCGTATGCTGGTGCAGCTGGCAAGTTCCTAGCATCTTGCCCATTCTCACGCAATCTGACAGAATGCAGCCATGAACATCGCACTCATAGGACTGCAGAAGTCAGGCAAGACCACTATTTTTAATGCCCTCACCGGCCAGGACGCTGAGGTGACAGGATATGTGTCCAGCCGGGTTGAACCCAACCGCGGCATCGTCGATATCCACGATCCCCGGGTAACTGAGCTCGCACGCATCTACGAGCCGAGAAAGACCGTCTACGCAACGGTAGAATTCGTTGACTTTGCGGGACTCTCCAAGGGAGCAGGGGAGCATGGGGTATTCTCAGGAGAGGCGCTCCAGCTGATTAAGACCAGCGACGCCCTGGCGGTGGTAGTAAGAAACTTTCATGATACACAGGTCGATCAGGTCCATGGCCTGTCGAACCCCGCAGGCGAACTTGAGGAGGTCCTCACCGAACTGCTGCTCGCTGACCAGATTGCCGTGGAGCGGCGGCTGGAGCGGATCCAGGGAGACCTGAAGCGGGGGAAAAAGACCCCCCAGCTTACAGCAGAGCAGCAGCTGTTCAGCGAGATGGCAGAACAGCTGAACGAGGGAACACCGGTCAGGGAGATGGGACTCACTGCTGAGCAGCAGAAGCTGCTGGCTGGATACCAGTTTCTCACATCCAAGCCCGTATTCACCATCGTAAATTCCGACGAGGCGCAGTACGGAAAGAGCGGCAGCCTCATAGAGAAACTTTCTGCATCCTATCCAGCGGTTGAGTTTTCCGGACGGTTTGAGATGGAGCTTAAATCACTGGAGGATGCTGAAGAACGTCAGGTATTCATGGAGGATATGGGCATCACCGAATCAGCCCATGTGCGCCTGGCAGCCTTCGCCTACCGTACGTTGGGGTACATCAGCTTCTTCACCGTGGGCAAGGATGAAGTCCGCGCCTGGTCCATACGTCAGGGAGAGACTGCCGTGGATGCCGCAGGAACCATACATACCGACCTCGCCCGGGGATTCATCAGGGCGGAGGTCTTCACCTATAACGACCTCATGCAGTACGGTTCAGAGAAGCTGGTGAAACAGGCCGGCAGGTTCCGTCTCGAAGGCAAGCAGTACCTGGTGGCAGACGGAGATGT
>SKXS01000172.1 GCA_007128345.1 Spirochaetia bacterium | reverse complement strand
ATAATCATAATCTGAAAAATATTTCCATCTCCGTGCATGGCAGCACATACATCTATTATTGGATTGTCATACCGTAGATTCTATCGAGACAGCCATCCCCCGTCGACAGCTATCGTATATCCATTCACATAATCGCTTGCCGGAGAGCACAGGAATACCACAGGCCCCTTGAGATCTTCCGGGAGCCCCCACCTTCCTGCAGGAATCCTCCCTAATATTTCTTTGGACCGAACGGGGTCCTCTCTGAGAGCTTGGGTGTTGTTGGTAGCCATATATCCAGGAGCCAGCGCATTCACATTTATGTGGTACTGAGCCCATTCACATGCAAGCAGCCTGGTCAGTCCCATAACGCCGCTTTTACTGGCTGTATATGAGGGAACCCTGATACCTCCCTGAAATGAGAGCATGGACGCCACGTTCACAATCTTTCCCGGGGTGCCCTGCTTTACAAACTGCCGTGCAGCTGCCTGGGAAAAGAAGAACACTGTCTTCAAGTTGATGTTCATGACATCATCCCAGTTTTCCTCTGTGAACTCCAGTGAATCCTGCCTCCTGATAATCCCCGCATTGTTCACCAGGATATCCAGGGAACCGAATCGCTCTACTGCATCATGCACAATCCGTTCAACCGGCTCTATCGTCAGCAGATCAGCGACTATGCCATAAAATGATCCGCCTGATTCTGTTATCTGTTTTTCTGTTTCATGCATCTGCACATAATCGACTCCGACTATGTGTGCTCCGGCCTCCGAAAGACCCATAGCCATAGCCTGGCCCAGGCCGGTACTGGCACCTGTAACAATTGCTGTCTTCCCCTTGAGTACGCTGTTTTCCATAGTACCTTCTCCTCACCTACTTCAGGTCATTAATCGAAATATTGTCCATGTCGGTGAATGTCCTGTTCTCACCGGCCATCGCCCAGATAAAGGTATAACTGGAGGTGCCAACTCCTGAATGAATCGACCAGCTTGGAGACAGGACTGCCTGGCGGTTTCTCACGACCAGATGACGTGTCTCATCAGGAGTACCCATAATATGGAACACTGCCTGGTCTTCAGGAATATTGAAATAGAGATACACCTCTATACGTCTTCCATGACTATGGGGAGGCATGGTATTCCAGAGGCTCCCCTTTTCCAGCATGGTCAATCCCATTGACAGCTGGCAGGTATCAAGGACATCAGGATGTATGAACTGGTAGATTGTCCTCACATTTCCCAATTCAGGACTTCCCAGCTTAACGTTTGCGGCTTCATTAATTGATATCTTCTTGAGGGGATATTCCGCGTGCGCTGGTGTTGAGACCAGGTAGAAACATGCTGGTTCATTCGGATCTGATGAGCTGCAGGATACCTGCTTGGTTCCTTTCGGAATATATACGGCATCATTCGTCCCGAGCTCAATAGTCTGTCCATCCGCTGTGATCCTTCCTGGAGCTCCGATATTGAAGCAGCCAAGCTCTCTTCGCTCAAGAAAGTACTGAGTTCCGATTTCTTTGCTTAACTCAAGCCTCTCTTCCTTGTTGGTCGGCATCGATCCTCCGACTATGACCCGGTCTTCATGGCAGTACACCAGGTTTGTAGTTCCTTCTGCAAAGAGGGTATCCAGAAGGTACTCATTACGTAACCCCTCCGTATCCAGTGCTTTCGCATACCTAGCATTCGTTGGCTCTTTTGCAACCATCACAATCCTCCATAGTATATATTCCATATTATAAAAAGTAATTCTATAATAACACAAAATATTTGCTGAAACAAGATTCATTATGCATCATAATTTTAAATAGTTATGTGACTATTCACCTTAAGAATTGACAATTTCGTTAAATGTGACTACCATATAAAGAATAATAAATTCCACATTGTGGTATATATTCTTAAAGGAGTGTGTTCTATGAAAGCTCAGCTGAGAATAGATACGGTTCTACGCATCCTTGCAGCCGGTATTGTACCGCTTTTCTACCAGGAGGATACCGACAAAGCCAAGCAAGTTATTGCGGCTTGTATCGATGGCGGACTCACCTGTATAGAAATAACCAATCGAGGTGTGCAGGCTCACCATGTATTCAGAGACATTGCACAACACTGCAGGAAACACCATCCGGACGTTCTGCTTGGTGCCGGTACTGTGCAGGATCAGGGTACTGCATCGCTTTTTATCCAGGAAGGAGCGGCTTTCATTGTATCACCCTACTTCGATCTGGACACAGCATTAGTCTGTAATAAACGAAGAATCCCATATATTCCAGGATGTGCCACTGCCACAGAAATTCATACGGCAGAAACCTACGGAGCTGATATCTGCAAGGTGTTTCCGGGCAGTTCCGCAGGCGGCCCAGGCTTCATTAAAGCGGTCCTTGGTCCCAGTCCAAAAACACTGCTCATGCCTACAGGAGGTGTGGAGCCAACCAGGGAATCGCTGAGTAGTTGGTTCTCGGCAGGAGCAGCATGCGTTGGGCTTGGTTCACAAATGATTCCCGGCACCATACCTGATGACTTCGATTACACGACGATAACCCGAAAAGCGAAAGAGGCTCTCTCCATTGTGAGAGAACTCCGGGACGGGAGGTAGCATATGGCACAGCTCACCATTCTCCCATCGGATACCTGCAGATGGGATGCAGCAGCCCTTGGAGAAATCATGCTTCGGTTTGATCCAGGCAGTACCAGAATCAAGACTGCACGTACATTCACCGCTTGGGAAGGAGGCGGCGAGTATAATGTAGTGAGGGGCCTGCGTAAGTGTTTCCGGCTAAACACAGCAGTCCTCACTGGCATCCCTGAGAACCAGCTTGGCTACCTGCTGGAAGATCTGATAAATCAGGGAGGCGTTGATTTATCCCACGCAGTGTGGTTTCCCTATGACGGTATTGGTGAGCACCACCGGCAGGGATTAAACTTTGTTGAAAGGGGTTTCGGCATACGGGGAGCATTGGGGGTATCGGACCGTTGCCATACCGCTGCATCTGCAGTAAAACCAAGTGATTTTGATTTTGACAAGATTTTTCATCAGGAACGTGCCAGATGGTTCCATTGCGGGGGTATCTTCACCGCTCTATCGGAATCTGCAGCTGAAACCGCACTGGCAGCTATGAAGTCAGCGCGTGAAGCGGGAACAATAGTCAGCTACGACCTGAATTATCGTCCGTCACTCTGGAAGAGCCGTGGAGGAAAATCTAGGGCTCAGGAGATTAACCGAGAGATTGTATCCTATGTTGATGTGATCATTGGAAACGAAGAAGACTTCTCAGCATCACTTGGATTTGATCTTCCCGACGTGAGTACCGCCTCCATCCAGAAGGATGTATATAAGGAGATGATGAAGCAGGTTTCACTGACCTACCCGAATATACAAGCAGTTGCCACAACGCTGAGGGAAGTGCATACTGCAACAGACAATGACTGGAGTGCGCTCTTATACTACGATGGCGAGATATTTGAGTCTGCAGGTTGGAAGCATTTGGAAATTTTCGACCGCGTAGGTGGAGGAGACAGCTTTGCATCCGGACTTATTTACGGATTCCTGTCAGGCAGATCCCCGCAGGACTGCGTCAACCTGGGAGCGGCTCACGGAGCCCTGGCAATGACTACTCCGGGAGACACCTCCATGGCATCTGCCGGAGAAGTAGAAGCGCTCATCAAGGGCGGCAGTGCCCGAGTCCAGAGATAGTTGCCTCTGAGGACAGGACCTGGCATACGTAGTGGATCTCCGCTGATGCCGGACATCCAGAACCGGCATCAAGCGGGTTAACTCTTCGAATTTGCTTTCCTATGCTATGACGCATCATGTCGATGTGACCTGGACGCAGCAACGACTTCCGTGCCAGCACCCTGGGAAGTTATCACGACAGGAAGACTCTTGTACTAGTCGAGCTTGCACAGGTACAGCTCATTTACAAAATCAAGGGCCCTTAGTTCACTGATACCCTCTTCATTGGGTTCACCGTCCAAGCTGATAGCAAGCACTGCACGCTGGATATCTTTCTTCTGACCTACGCCCATCGTAGCGATATTGATGGAATGCTTGCCGCACACAGTACCCACCGCTCCGATCACACCGGGTTTGTCAACATTGAATATCACCATTACAGTTCCCATTGGTGCGGTTTCGGCGGTGAATCCGTCGATTTCAATGATCCGCAAGTGTGATCCACCAAAAACGGATCCCGTTACCGTACGGGTCACTTTATCGGTTATTATTTGTGCGGTAAAACTGCTGCTTACGTCCTTAGGATCAGGGTTTCTGGTCTGATCAATACTGATCCCCCGTTCCTTTGCCATAATCCCGACATTGATAATATTCAGGGGAAAATCAAAATGCTTCTGGAGCAGGCCGATGGTAAAGAACACTGTTACATAGTCAACATCCATCTCAGCAATGGTGCCCCGGTATTGGACTTCAACCTTTCTGATCGCTCCTGGGGCTATTGAGCTCTGGAGCATGCCTATCCGTTTTGCAAGTTCAGCATAGCTGGCTAGCATAGGAGATACTGTTCCGGTAATTGCAGGAGCATTGACCGCATTCTTGATGGGTCCGCCGGTAATTGCATCAACCAGTATCTGGGCAGCTTCCACTGCGACCTCTACCTGCGCCTCGGTGGTGCTTGCTCCAAGATGTGGAGTTACTAGCACATGTTCATCTTCGAGAAACCGTGTATTATCCGGTGGCTCCTTCGGAAACACATCAAATGCAAGCCCGGCAATCCTTCCTTCCTTGAGCGCATCATAGGCATCATCTTCATTGATGATACCACCGCGTGCCGTGTTGATGAGCCGTACTGTATGCTTCATTTTCTCAATTGAATGCTTATTGATCAGGTTGATTGTCTGATCATTTTTCGGGACATGTACCGTGATGTAGTCAGCCTGACTGAATATCTGATTGATGTCGGCAGTTACGTCCATACCGATTTTCCCAGCTTCGGATGCAGCCGCGAAAGGATCATATCCCAGAAGCTGCATATTGAACCCCTTTGCCATAGAAGCAACGGACATGCCGATACGCCCAAGGCCGATTATTCCTAATATTTTCCCTTT
>SKXS01000191.1 GCA_007128345.1 Spirochaetia bacterium | reverse complement strand
GTTTAATTTAGACCATTACGCCACACTTGTCAAATATAAAAATAAGGAATTACCCGGGAGAATACTCGAATAAGATGGAGAAAATCATCCTCTCCATCCATTCCCGTCAGCCTCTCAGTGATCCACCCTCTCCAGACAAAGCGGAGCAATCTCCTCTATAGTCCGATTTTTTGGGTCCGCTTTCGGCACCCCCTCAAGTGCGCGCCGCTGGGCCTCTTCCTCCCTCTTGAGAGCCGCGTCGTAGTCCATGGTAGTGACCCGACCGTCTGTTACTATGAGGCGCCCGTCGACGAACACATCCGTAACAGCCCTTTCAGCGGCCGAGTAGATCAAATTCCTCAGAGGATCATGGAGAGGGCGCATGAGGGGGTGGGAGGTATCTACGAGAACTATATCCGCTTTCGCATTTTCACATAGGCGCCCTATGTCCTCCCTCCCGAGAGCCCGTGCCCCGCCTACGGTTGCTGCATAGAATAGATCACCGGTGGAAACATTGAATACGTCTCCGCTTATTATACGGGAATACACCGCAGCATGGCGTAGTTCCTCCAACATGTTATAGGGGTAGGAATCGGTGCCAATGCCCAGATGCACTCCTTTGCCTATGTAGTCTCCTGCGCTTTCCAATGTCATTCCGGTTCTTCCGAACACCGTGGGGCAGTGCGCCACGGTAACTCCTCTATCTGCAAGGAGCTGCATATCCTCTTTGCTGCGAAGGGGAGACCAACTGTGATGATCGAGAAATATGCAGTGCCCGAGGGTCGTACGATCATCCAGGATCCCCAGAGAATCGAGCCAACGAACCGGTGAGAGACCGTGCCGCCTGAGGATTTCGTAAAACTCCACCATCGTCTGCGCAGCATGGGTCTGGAAGGGAATGCCCCGCTTTTTTGCCTCCCTGTAGGATGCCTGCAGAAGTTCTTTGGTGCAGGTATCCGCCTGAGCAGGGACAATCATCGCACTCAGCCTGCCCGAGGGATGGCCTGCTGCGGCATCGGCAATTTCCAACGCCCGATCCAGTCCTCTCCACCCGGCTTCCTCGTCCCACTGATAGTCGACTCTGTGATCATGTACATTTATCCACTGGGCTTGGCGAAAGGAAGCTCCCAGAACTACGCGCATACCGCTGCTCCCCATCAATTCTACCCATCCCGGGTACCCGCCGGCAATATCCACCGTAGTGGTCACCCCGCTGGACAGCAGTTCGCACAGCGATGCGGCAGCAGCTGAGGGTATGTCCTCCTCCGCGGTGCGCAAGAGGGGGCTATGTGTATAGAGGGCGTGTCCGTAGAGCGCTTTTGCCCCGACTTCGTCAAAGACGCCTTTGTCGATACTCCCGTCGGTAAGATGAGAGTGGATATTCACCAGGCCCGGCATTACCATTCTGGCACGTCCGTCAATAATCTGATCCGCATCACCAGAAAAATCCGGGCCCACATGAATTATGCGGTCGTCTCTAAAGGCCACATCGACGCCCTTCATATAGACGTGTCGGCGGGTTTTCTCATCCCATGCAACAACCCAATCGGCGTTTTTTATTACACATACCGATCCTTCCCGTCTTTCTGCCGCGCTCTTTTCACCAGCAATACTTTTTTTGCCAGCTGCACATTCTCGGTCTTCACCCATATCTCTCTCCTAGTTGATAGACTCCTGGATTTCCACCTGGTATCCCTCGGGATCATCGAAAACAAAAGCTCTAATCTTCAGCTCTCTGCTCTCGAAGATCTGAGAGAGCTTGGACACTCCGACATCTGCACAGTATTCATACCACTGATCTACGTTGGGAACACGAATACAGATCTGGACGGTCTTCTCCTCTCTCCAATTCTGCATTCCCCGTCTCTCGTCAACCACGCCGACATACCCGCCCTCGGAGATACGATATATCTTGCTCCATCCCTGATCGATCTCAAGGGGAAACCCCAGGGTGTTTCCGTAGAAGTCCATTCCCTTCTGGAGGTCTTTGTAGTAGATAAAGGTTATTAGTTTATCAGCCTTGTTTTCTTTAAGTTCCGGTCTCTTTGCCATCATGTACCTCTCTAACCTATGCGAATATTACTCTTTGCTGAAGTGTAGCAGAAAAACGCACCGGAGCCCACGAAGAGTTTAATATTTTCTAAAAAATTATTCATTATGAAAGGCAGGGGATTACAAGCAAATCTATATTCAATAGATCGTCGCCGCATACTGGGTTTCGTGTTATGCTCTGCCTGTGTCTCGCCGTCACAACTATGTCCGTCCCTCTACGCCGAAAAGGAGCACACATCCTAGTGGTGCCATACATACCTACGGAGGCCGTGTTTATTCGACCCTGCAGATGGCAAATCTTATCGGAATCCTCTACACAACGCGTACCTAAAGCCTATATCGCCGCAGACTCAGATGGGATTGGGGTTAGTTGGTTCGCCGGTGCTCTCATCAGCTTTTCCTGCTGCATGCAAGCAGAAGGCTGATGCAAGCTGAAATATATTGAGCAATGACCTCATTCGCTGTAAGATGTGTTATGCATGATACTATAGCGCCTTTAGTTGATTCGGTACTGGAACTATCGTCAAGTCAAACCAACCTCCAACGCATACAAGGCTGGATTGCACATAACAATGACACAGGCAGGGGACATGTGTTCACCAACGTGCACCTGTGGAAGCATTCTGATCATCCGGTATGGCATGAGATCATCCCTGAAGAGTGCATCCGAACAGTCGATCCGATTGAGCGGGATATTGCATGCTCACTGTACCGCAGGCTCTATAAGTTTCAACGGATTCCGGACTTTGATGTTATTTTCCCTACCATCTGGGTTTCCCCGGTTCTCAAGGATGCCGGAGCTCCATATGGGCTCTCATCCAAAAAGACAGTCGGTACAAACGGTACTGAACCGGCTGACAATACCCTGCTGTATGAATCGGTTATCACGTGCGAGGATGATCTTAACCACATGCATGAACAGCACTACGAAATTGATGAGGCTGCCACTGAAAGACTCGTTGCGCAGTACCAGACAGCTGTGGACGGCATGCTTCCTGTGAAGGTATTCATTTCTACCAACGTGAATCCTTTTGACGATATGACCAAGTTCCGTTCAATCAATGAACTCATGTATGACACTATTGATGCACCCCAGTTCATCCATCAGATGATGGAATTTTTCACTTCCAGCATTATCAATAAACTGAGCAGACTGGAAGCAGGCAGATGGATTGATCCTGAATCAACCTGGGATTTTCGGGTTCATGCCGACTCTCTGTCCTGCCCTGAGGACCGCAATATTCTCAAGAACTGCTGGACCTATCTCAGTGACCAGAGCGCCTGCGTACTCTCCCCCGATATGTATGAGGAGTTCATTTTTCCCTATCACGCACGCTTGTCTGAACTCTTCGGGAAAGTGTACTTCCATGGATGCGAGGATTTAACGAAACGAGCGAAAACCATCAAAGCTCTCCCTAAACTGAACAGGTTCCATATATCTCCTTGGTCAGACGCCCGGGCTATTATAGAGGAGCTCGGCCAGCAGTATGTCTATGAAATCCATGTCCATACAGCGAATCATCTGCTGACATATACTGAAGAGGAGCAGCGTAAGGAAATAAAGCGTCTGGTAGACATAGCAAAAGAATACAGGGTGAACGCTGATATCAACTTAAGTGATATTGAAACAGTCGTAGGCAACCCTGAAAAACTCATCCGGTGGGCGGAGATTGCTCAATCTGTGCTGCAGGAAGATTGAAGCAGCAGATATGACATCTCAGCCTCTTCTCATATGAATCCATTATCTGTTGAATACTTTTAACTTTTCGGCCTCGTTTCCCAAGTTTATACCCACCAATAAGCGTTTCATCAACTAGAGAGATTGGATAAGAATACTATAAAACAAACTTTCACCCATCATGAAGGCTTATTCATATGCACACGTCCTCCTTCAAGATTTTTTTTCAGTCTCAATCAATAACTCCTATCAGATATCGGCTCTGTATTACAGAATGAGAGATAATCCTCATAGACAGTGGTGATTATCAGAAAGTTTACGGCAAGAAGTAATAAAATAATACGTGCCCTTTACCCAGTTTGACCAATCAGCTCCAAATGGCGCCTGCGCTGGTTGACCCTCATCAGGTCACAAGATGCATACAATTGAGGAATAGATTCTCATACTTTCCACCTTTTCAATCCATGCGAACAGCTACATTCCTCTAGAATACATCTATGCCTTATGCATTGGCAGAAAGCAGAGACATACCGGTGTAGGCGCATAGACAGGAGCACCTGTGCTTTCCAACATTCCTGAGGTTGCATCTATGGAAAAAACTGCTATGGTATCACTGTTCTGGTTAGCTGCAAGCACATACTTCCCTGAAGGATCGATAGTGAAATTTCTAGGGCATTTGCCTAGCGTAGACGTATGCGCTAGAAATGTAAGCTTGCCGGATTTCTGGTCAATGCGATAGTGCGCTAGTGAATCATGCCCTCGATTTGAAGCATACAGAAACTCACCTGACGGTATAATCCGGATATCTGAACATGTAGAATGCTCCTTGAAATCAGGCGGTAGGGTTGAATAGGCTGCTATATATGACAAATTGCCATCTTCCTTATGGTATCTGTACACATAAATAGTTGAATCCAGCTCGTTGATCACATATGCTGCAGAAATATGAGGATGAAACACCAGGAAACGGGGACCTGAACCTGGTTTTGTTCGGATGGTCTGACGGAGAATCAGCATGTTTTGATCATAGTCTATGGAATACACCATGATCTCATCTGTACCAAGGTCAGGTATATATAAGAAGCGATCATCAGGACTCACTACTGCCGCATGTGCATGGGGTCCAGCTTGCCGGTGCGCATCAGTACTGGAACCCTCATGCTGAATGACTTGGAGCACTTCTCCAATGCATCCATCTTCATGAACTGCATACCAAGCAATGTTTCCGCTCATGAAATTTGCCAGAAACAATCTACTCCCAGTCCGATTGGTCATCAAATGGCAGGGATCAGTTCCAAAGCTCGGCTGTATGCTTCGTAATGTAAGCTTTATAG
>SKXS01000221.1 GCA_007128345.1 Spirochaetia bacterium | reverse complement strand
TGCCTTGCGTCACGTAGAACAGTACATCCATCGCGGTGGTGTGCGGAGGTATGACTGCGCGGGAATCCAGCCTGATTTCCACAAGTTCAGCCCCAGACAATGAGATCAGCCTTACCCCTATCTTGTCATTCTGTGTCAGCACCGGGATTCCCGTGCTGAAGTTTACGGCTTCCATGTAAGCTCCTTTCATCCAGTCTGTGAGTGATCAGCCCATCACACCCTCTTTTTATGCAGGATCATTCTTTTTGCTGCGCAATTTCAAGGACGCTCACACTGAAATACTCCAGCATCTGACTGGAAAGTCCTGCTGGAGATTCGACTAATCTATCATATTTTTTGTTCATGTATTAGACTTGCAGAAAGCTATGAAGAACTCAGATGGGGTTCATTAACCGGAATATAGCTGCATAGTGCATGCAGGAGACAGCATGAAGGATAACAATATTCAGTCAGTGGGGGAGCAGTGCTTCGGGTGTACCGCATGCGTGCATACATGCCCGGAGCATTGCATATGCATGGGGGAAGACAGTAAGGGATTCTTGTATCCCCAAGTTGATGAGGAGAACTGCACGCAATGCGGCGCCTGCCTGCAGGTTTGCCCAGCTGTTGTGGATATTTTTGATGCTGAGTTATATCCAGATATGCCTGTATACGGAGTGAAGCACTCACGTGATGAAGTACGCATGCTAAGCGCTTCCGGGGGTGCATTTACTGCAATTTCTGATTATGTTCTGGAAAACGATGGGGTCGTCTATGGTGCCGCCTATGGAGAGTCCATGAGGGTAGAGCACCAGAGGGCTGCGACGAAAGAGATGCGAAACAGACTCTGCGGCTCGAAATATGTCCAGAGTGATTTAAACGATTCGTTTCTCAGGATACGAGAAGACGCTGCGTCGGGAAAGACCGTCTACGTGACGGGTACCCCGTGTCAGATTGCCGGATTGAAGCTCTTCCTCGGGGACACCTATCCTGAAGTACTTACCTCCGATTTAGTGTGCACAGGGGTCCCGCCATATAAAGTATTTGCTGATTTCGTTCAGCTCATTGAGTCACAGCATCAGCAGAAAGCAAAACATATCATATTCCGTGACAAGCAGATAGGCTGGCGGGGCACACACATATCAGTGGAGTTTGATACGGGCATGAAGCTGATAGATACTGAACTATTATGTACCTATGCGCAGTTATATGAATCCCTGATCATGCTCAGGCCCTGCTGTTATGCGTGTAAATATGCCTGCTACAATCGGCAGGGAGACTTAACGATTTCCGACTTCTGGGGAATTGAAGAGGTGAGGCCGGAATTTGAGGATACGTTGGGAGTCTCATTAGTATTCGCCAACTCACGCAAAGGCGAGCACCTGTTTCATGCAGTCAGTGGATCGTTAGAGTATTTTACAACTGATGCGCACGCATGCTACCAGGAGCGGTTAGGATATCCTTCAGAGAGAAACCCGTTTTCCTCAGCATTTTGGAAGGATTATCTGGCCCGGGGGTACGGGTATGCAGCAGAAAAATATGCGAAAATAATTGATTGATGCCGTCTGCCCTATGGAAACGGTGCCTCAATAAAAATGCCGGAAACCGGACTTGAACCGGTACAGCTTATTCAGCCGGGGGATTTTAAGTCCCCTGTGTCTACCATTTCCACCATTCCGGCAGGGAATGTGACGCGCGGCATACCGGTCTCTCCTCTATGGTGCTGCAGCAGTGCCGTATGCCGAGTAATAAAAACTCAACTTACAGTATATCATGCACTGAAATTATGCAATAATTATCAGGCTAAGAAGCCGTAAAACTGTACAGCGGCAGGATGCCCTCATGACTAACTGCACAACTGCGGAAAGATTTGCCTTCAGATGAATTATTTAGCTATATTAACCTTATGAAAAAGTTAATCTATTTGCCAGTTCCAGTGTACGCTGCTCCTCCGGCAATACATCAGTACATTCCGGAATTCTTTTCTGCAGCTATGCGCTGTACACGGAATGCCTCTAGCATCACGGCAGATAATGCCCTGAAGGGCATTCACTCTGGACGTATTGACGCAATCAGCCTGCCAATTCCTTTGCGGGGGAACGTAGCTGGTGGTACCGCAGGTACTGCATTATCCTCTGGACATGCCTACAGGGAAGCGGAAAGAAGCAGATATCAAGGAGGCATTACATGAAACTGCTGCTGATGTTTATGCTCTTCGGTATAGCCGCCGGCATATATGCAACAGAGAATCTGGTGCTCGCTGATTTTGGTGAAAACCTGATAGCTGAACCAGGATGGGAGTGGCAGGGATTTTCTGACCGAGTCATGGGCGGACGCTCCGATATTGAGCATGTGCGGCTGATTGGGACACAGGAGGGAACCGCACTTCAGCTTTCCGGCAGAGTAGTGACCCGGGGAGGGGGATTCATCCAGGTAAGACTGCTGCATGAGCAGGGTAACTTTGATGCTTCATCATATGCAGGCATTGAGGTGGAGGTGCTGGCACCCGCCGGAGGAAGCTATTACCTCTTTGCTAGAACCAGGGACAACAGGCTCCCATGGAGCTACTACGGGGCACAGCTGGAAGTCCCGGAAACCAGATCAGTATTGCGCATACCCTGGAGTGCCTTTCTGGGACAGGCAACATTAAGAAACTCAATACGGCCGCAGATGCTCTCCAGTATTGCCCTTGTGGCAGCATATGATGACTTTTTTGCTGATCTCCACATATTTCGTGTGAGCCTCTATCATCAATGAGTCATCATTCCTGTTTGACCTTCATGAAATAAGTGCTTCTTGCTTCACATTGTCCAACAAGTACAAAGAGATGGTATGCAGCTGGTATCAATTGGACAGGGGCGGGTTGTACCCGCCCCATGTCTCAGTTACGGCAGATCGCTGGCCGCCTTCACCACTGACTCTACAGTGAACCCGAAGTGTTTGAAGAGGTCTTCCGCCTTGCCCGACTCACCGAAGGTGCTCATGCCGATCACGCATCCCTGCAGACCAGTGTACTTGTACCAGTAGTCTTTATGTCCTGCTTCCACGGCTATGCGCCGGGTGCACGATGCGGGAAGCACCAGTTCACGGTACTGCGCATCCTGCCTGGCGAAGGTCTCAGGAGAGGGCATGGACACTACCCGGGGGTTGTGCCCGTCTTTCTGGAGCTGCCTGGCAGCGTCAAGCGCTATGGCTACTTCAGATCCTGTGGCGATGAGCAGAATATCAACCTTGGAACCCGTTTCCCAGATCACATAGGCGCCCCGTTCAATTGCATCGATCTGTGCATTGCTCCTGGGAAGCACCGGGAGTCCCTGCCTGCTCAGCAGAAGGGCGGTAGGCCCGTTCTCATGCTTCAAAGCCTGCTTCCATGCAACCGCAGTCTCTACAGAATCAGCGGGCCGCCAAGTGGTCATGCCCGGGGTGGTGCGCAGGGATGTCATCTGCTCAACCGGCTGGTGGGTGGGTCCGTCCTCTCCCAGGCCGATGGAGTCGTGGGTGTAGATATATATGTGCCGGATGCCCATGAGCGAGGACATGCGGACCGCGTTGCGTGCATACTCCATGAAGATCAGAAACGTGCCGCTGTAGGGAATGAACCCGCCATGGAGGGCTATCCCGTTCATCATGGCGGTCATGGCAAATTCACGGACGCCGAAGTGCACATAATTCCCCTTATGGTTCTCTCCCGTGATGACCTGTGAATCATTCCACTTGGTCAGGTTTGAGGGAGCGAGGTCGGCGGATCCTCCGAAGAGCTCCGGGAGGACCGGTCCCAGCACATTGAGGATATCTTGGGATGCTTTCCTGGTGGCTGTACTCTTTGCCTCCTGCTGGAGAGTGAGGATATAGTCATGAATCTGATCCTCCCATCCTTCGGCGAGGTTGCCCTTCATCCTGCGGGTAAGCTCCCGTGCCTTTTCGGGAAACTGCTCCTTGTAGCGTGCAAAGAGCTCCTCCCACTGGGATTCAAGCTGCTTGCCCTGATCTTTGAAGTTCCATGCGTCATAGATCTCCTGGGGAATAAAGAAGGGCTCGTCATGCTTCCACCCCAGGGCTTTGCGTGTCAGCTTCACCTCGTCCGCACCTAAGGGAGCTCCGTGGGCTGACTCCTTGTCCTGCTTGTTCGGGGAGCCGAAGCCGATGTGGGTCTTCAGTGAGATGAGTGAAGGCCTGGAGAGATCAGCCTTTGCCTCTTCCAGGGCGGTATTGACCGCTTCAGGATCGTGGCCGTCAACTCCTTGAATTACCTGCCATCCGTAGGATGCGAACCGTGCAGAGGTATCGTCAGTGAACCATCCCTTGACTTCACCGTCAATAGATATTCCGTTGTCATCGTAGCAGAGGATAAGCTTGCCGAGCTTCAGCGTGCCTGCCAGGGAGCACGCTTCATGGGAGATGCCCTCCATAAGGCATCCGTCTCCCGCGAACACGTAGGTGAAGTGGTCGACGATCGGAAAACCCGGCTCATTGAAGTTCTCCGCGAGCACCTTTTCGGCCAGGGCCATGCCCGCCCCGTTTGCTATGCCCTGGCCCAGGGGGCCGGTGGTGGTTTCAATTCCAGGGGTAAGGCGGTACTCAGGGTGGCCTGCGGTCTTCGAGTGGAGCTGCCTGAAGCGCTTGAGTTCATCCAGCGGAAGGTTGTACCCGGTCAGGTGGAGCAGGGAGTAGATGAGCATCGAAGCGTGGCCGTTTGAGAGGACGAACCGGTCCCGGTTGTACCACTTCGGGTTTCCGGGGTTGTGCCTGAGATGCTGTCTCCAAAGCACCTGAGCGATATCAGCTAAGCCCATGGGGGCACCGGGATGCCCTGAATTAGCCTGCTGAACGCCGTCCATACTGAGAATTCTGATTGCATGCGCGAGAACCTTTTGATCCATAGCAACTCACCTCTCTGTTGATAATGAGGTGATTCTATCACTCTCTGTACATAAGGGCAATATTACGAGACGGATGTATTACCGAGCCGTGCATCGGTGGGCAACGTAGTTTTCCAGCATCTCCTGCCTGCCGCTGAAGCGTGCAGGCTCGCCGTTCTCAACGGCATAGTCCCGCAGATCTTCCAGGGTCAGCTCACCTTCCTCAAACCGTCTGCCCGGCCCGTCGTCGAATGACCGGTACCGTTTTTTGACGAAGGAGCTGAGTACGCCCTCCCGGATGATCCTGTCAGCCGTGATGAGTGCAAGGGCGAAGCAGTCCATGCCCCCGATGTGGGCGATGAAGAGGTCTTCCAGATCGATGGAGCTTCTGCGCAGTTTGGCATCAAAGTTGAGGCCCCCGGAGCCGAGACCTCCCTGGGAGAGCACCACCAGCATCGCTTCGGTTACATCATAGAGGACGAGGGGAAACTGGTCGGTGTCCCATCCGTTCTGCGGATCCCCGCGGTTTGCATCAATGCTCCCAAGCATTCCCGCATCAGAGGCGATGCGAAGCTCGTGGGCAAATGAGTGTGACGCCAGGGTTGCGTGGTTCGCCTCTATGTTGAGCTTGAAGTCCCCATCCAGGCCCCAATGGCGGAGAAAACCAATGACCGTCGAAGCATCGAAGTCATAGTGGTGCTTGGTCGGTTCCATGGGTTTCGGTTCCACCAGGAAGGTACCGGTGAAGCCGATGTTCCGTCCGTAATCCCGGGCAAGCGTAAGAAACCGGGCGAAGTGCTCCAGTTCACGCTTGGTGTCGGTGTTCAGCAGCGTAGTATATCCTTCTCTCCCGCCCCAGAAAACGAAGTTTTCACCGCCGAGCTCCACGTTGCTCTCCAAGGCGGCCTTCACCTGGGATGCCGCGTATGAAACTACAGAGAAGTCCGGGCTGGTGGCAGCCCCGTGCATGTACCGGGGATGGGAGAAGAGATTCGCTGTATTCCACAGGAGACGGATCCCTGTAGCTTCCTGGCGTTCCTTGAGCATTCCGGTAACCGCCCTGAGACGTGATTCGCTCTCCCTGACCGAACTCCCTTCATCAACTGCATCGATATCATGGAAGCAGTAGAAGGGTAAATTGAGCTTTGAAGCAAACTCAAAGCAGGCGTCGGCTTTATTCTCGGCTTTTGCCATGGGATCGGTGACGTTCCATGGCCTGATGAACGTGCCGTTCCCAAAAGGGTCCGAACCGTCATCGCAGAACGAATGCCAGTAGGCCGCAGAGAACCTCAGGTGGTCTTCCATGGACTTGCCGGCAACCAGACGGGCTGGATCATACCATTTGAAAGAGAGGGGATTGTCGGATTCCGGACCCTCATAAGTGATCTTTGGGATCCCTGAAAAAAACTCTCGTCGTCCAATAAACGTACTCATGTGTTATCCTCCTGGAAGAGTGTCAGGTAAACAGGGGGGTAAGCGCTTCAATGTAGCGCTTGTACTCACCATAGTGTGCATCATACAGCTCACGTACAGATGCATCAGGTATATGCTTCACGGCATCATATGCGGGATCGTGGGATATACATACATCGGCGATGGGGACATATCCTTCGCGCGCACAGGAAACCGCCCAGACGGCCTGGAGCGCCGCTCCCAGGGCGGCTGTCTCTTCGTACGCGGACAGGGTGACGGGTATGCCCAGGATGTCTGCGGTTATCTGCCTCCATATCGGGCTCTTTGCCCCGCCCCCGGTGATAACCGCGGAGTCTGCCTGGAATCCGTTTTCTTCACATGCCTCGAGACCGAGCTTCAGGCCGAACACAGCTGATTCCAGGGCTGAGCGGCTTATGTTCTCCCTGGTTACGTTCGATGCGGTCATGCCCACCAGGCATCCCTTTCCGCGGGGCAGATTCGGAGTGCGCTCACCGTTGAAGAAGGGAAGCGTGAGTATGCCCTGCGCGCCCGCGGGAGCTGATGCGCCGAGGGCATCGAACTCCTTCACGTTGAGTTCCAGCATGCTTCGGTAGAGTTCTGTGGCCACCGTGCAGTTCATGGTGCACAGCAGGGGGAGCCATCCGCCGGTTGACGAGCAGAATGCTGCAAGGCGCTTCCCCTCATCTATCACGGGAGAGTCGCTGTAACCGTACAGGGTCCCTGAAGTTCCCATGCTTATCGCCAGTTTGCCCGCCGTGACGACCCCAGACCCAATGGCTGACATCATATTGTCCCCGCCGCCTGAAGATACGGGAATACCCTCGGGAATCCCGAAGAGCTCTGCTGCCTCAGCGCAGACGTAAGCGCCGATTTCATGGGACTCGATGAGCGGAGGCAGGCAGGATGCAAGGTCCCGTCCGCTGTCCAGGACACGAACCGCTTCATCGTGCCAGCAGCGGTCCCGCACCGATAAAAGCCCCGTGCCTGATGCGTCGCCGCACTCCATCCATGCCCTGCGGGTAAGCACCCAGTTCAGGTAGTCGTGGGGGAGCATGATCCAGCGCATCCGCTGGTAGAGTTTTGGATGATGGTCTTTGAACCAGCGGATCTTTGGGGCAGTATACCCCGTGAGCATGAGGTTGCCCGCTTCCTGCAGGAGCCGCTCTTCCCCCCCGAAAGCTTCGGTGAGCTGCCGGGCCTGTGCGTCAGTGGACGTATCGCACCAGAGCTTTACGGGGATGAGCACCTCTCCTTCGTTATCTACCGGTACGAACCCGTGCTGCTGCCCCGATACCCCTATCGCTTCCACTCGGCCCAGCATCTTCGGATCAATGGAGCCGAAGCATGCCTTCAGCGCATCAATCCACCACTGCGCTTCCTGTTCCCGGGTGCCGTCATTGCGGGAGTGCATCCGATGGGGCGATGATGCGGCGGCCGCCACCCGCCGTTTTTCACAGTCGTAGATGAGCACTTTCGTACTCTGGGTCCCATTGTCTATTCCCGCTGCGTACCTCATGCGTCCTCCCGTAACTCTACTCACCATATGGTAGTATATTCTCTGCGCAAAGCAATAGACACAATTGACATTCCATACATATAATTGACATGGGCATCATAGCCGGGGAGGTGTTCCATGACCATAGATGATGTGGTCTTTGTCTATCAGATGAAAAGCGACCGTGAGCTCTCCTGGCACGGGAGGCACCACTGCCACGGGAACGGCCAGTACGAGTTTCACTACTTCCTCCAGGGAGAGGGAAGCTTCCTCAATGCAGGGGTCAGCCATGCGCTGAGAAACGGGATGCTCTTCCTCTCCCATCCCGGGGGATACCACGAGATTCGGGCAGCCGATATCAGGCGGCCCATCTCATACTATGCGGTGCTCTTCACCCTCGGCGATGACGATGAGACCAGTCGGCTGCTGTCGCAGGACCAGATGCAGGTGCACGGGAAGGTCATCGGCACCACCTACCGCTTCTTCTTTGAACAGCTCCGGGAGCGGGGAACGGCAGACTCTCCAGCCCTGCGCAGATCCGCGGAGTACCAGCTGCTGTCGTTCATCTACTCGCAGGCCGAGGGGGAGCAGTGGGCGGATGAGCGGAACCACCATATTGAGAAGGCCCTGAGGATTATGCAGCAGTCGGTATTCGGGAAAGAGACCCTCCAGTCTCTTTCCGGAAGGCTGAGCCTGAGTTCCGCGTACCTGGTGAGGCTCTTCAGGGAGAAGATGCGCACCACTCCCATGAAGTACTACAGCAGGCTGAAGGTGGAAGCAGCCTCCTCAATGCTCATAAGCACAGAAATGACGGTCAGTGAAATAGCCGACCGGCTCTGCTTCAGCAGCGAGTTCCACTTCAGCAGGAACTTCAAGCAGGCAACAGGGCTGGCCCCAACGGAGTACCGCAGGCGTTATCTCCAGCATCTGGGACTCTCGCATATTGATTCCCATCCGATGATTGAGTAAGTTATAGGTATGATTGAAAAAGAAACACGAGTAATGCGGTTTGGCGAGACGTTGGCGGATATAGATCCGCTCATCGCAGGCAGATGGAGTTCCCGGGCAATCGATCCGGAGATTCCCGTGGAACGTGAAGTGGTATTCAGGCTTCTGGAGGCAGCCCGGTGGGCACCTTCTTCGTTCAACAACCAGAGCTGGCGGTATATTGTACTTACCCAGGACGACAGTGAGGCACTGGAGAAGGGCAGGGATGCCCTGGTTCCTGGAAACGCATGGGCTACCGTTGCTCCTGTGCTCTTCTATGTGCTGGGAAAGAAGCACTTTGCCGGGAAAAGCACGGAGAACTGGAGACGGCTCTACGAAGCGGGTCTGTCAGCCATCACCATGGCTTACCAGGCTGTGCGCGAAGGGCTGGTATTCCACCAGATGGCGGGCTACAGCATCGACAAGGTGAGGGCTCACTTTTCCGTCCCGGAGGAGTACGACATCATTGCGGCCATTGCGGTGGGGTATCCCGGGGAGAACCCGAAACTCACCGGCAGCAAGCTGGAAATGGAAACCGAGAAACGCGAGCGTTTGTCCCACGAGGAGCTCTTTTCCTGGAACGGCTGGAACATCAGGGAATCATAGGTCCAGAAGCCACGGCACTGCATACCCGACAGCCCCTCCCAGCAGCACACCGGCAATGATGTCCAGGGGATAGTGCTGCCGTGACAGCAGCCTTCCGGAGAGGGTGAGCGCGTGCAGCGGCACCGAGGCCCACAACGGCCAGGAAGGCTCGATTGGGTCATGACGCAGATAATAGGTCATATATCCCAGGACTGCTCCCGAAGCGGCAGCATGCCCTGAGGGAAAGGAGTCCCGTTCATCGGGATTATCGGGGCGGGGACGCTGGAAGAGGTGCTTGCCCAGCTCTTTTGCACCGTATGCTGCAGCCAGACTCAGTCCGTAGGAGAGCGATCGCTGCAGGCTTGCACTGCTTGCGATAATGCCGGGGACAGGCAAGGTGAGGGTACCCACGGCAGAGATGGTGCTGAGAGTTTCCATACTAAGGGGCTTTTCAGGAAGCAGTGATGCCTCCCATGAGTCAAGGGTATTCCATGAGGGCGCAGCATAAGCAGCCGGGACACAGCAGATGAGCGCCAGGCAGCATGCTCCCCAGGCGAGCCTACTTCTCTGAATCCTCATCTTCATCATCGGACTCTTTTGTCTCAATGCGGTCCAGCAGCCGTCCCGGAACAACTTTCTTCACGAAGGGATGAAACCCGAGGTAGACCTTGTCCAGTTCCTCTTCGCTCTCCTGGAGCGCCAGCTGCCAAGCGGGGGCAAACCCCGGGGCTTTCAGGTACATGATCTCTATTGCCCGCTGGTACATCTGGAGCTTGGACATCTCCTTGCGGTTGGGTTTCTGGGAAAAGGCGCGGAGGCTGACGCGAAGGTTCTCGTTCTGCTTCTTCAGAGTTTCCACATCGTTTTTCAGCTTGTTTATTGATTCATACTCCATGTCCATTTTCTGCGAGACCATATCCTTGATCTGGAGCATCTCCCGTTTGTGCTTGCGCTTGAGGCGCAGGTTCTGGATAAGTGCGAGCAGAAACAGCAGCAGCCCGATACCCAGTCCAATTAAAAACAGTTCCATAGGTTCCCCTTGCTTGCCTGAAGATTATATCACATTGTCGGTCCATGCAATAGAAGGAATGGATATATGTAATTCGCTATTTCTGCAGACGCTCCTCAGCAGCCTCAAGAGTGGGGGGTATGGCCTTTGGCATGGTGACGGAGGAGGAGAACACCCCCATGTCCTTAAACCCGGTCCCTGTGATGAGCACGGCAATGCGTGCATCGTCTCCGAAGGTGTCCGCAAGCCGCTGCCTGTCCTGTCTCAGACCTGCCCACGCGGCGGCAGCTGCGGGTTCGGCGAATATCCCGGCATCACGGGAAAGCTCCCGCTGGGCATCAAGGATGGCGGTGTCGCTTACCACCGTTGCCCATCCGCCTGAATCGATGAGTCCCCTGAGGGCGTACCTGCCTCCGGCAGGAGACGCCACCGATATGGAATCAGCAAGGGTAGAGGCTTCACTGAGGGCCAGGGGTGCTCCCGTCTTCCATGCCCTGCTTATTGCATCGCTGAGCTCAGACTGCACGCATACCAGTGCGGGGAGCCGGTCTGTGAGACCTGCGTCAACGAGGTCCCTGAATCCCTTGTAGACCCCGGAGAAGATCACCCCGTCTCCGACGGGAATATAGACAACGTCTGGAATGCGTGAGCCGAACTGCTCCCAGAGTTCTATGGAGACGCTCTTCTTGCCTTCCACGGTCATGGGATTGTACGCGGTGTTGCGATTGACCCCGCCGAAGGCCTGCGTCCATTCGATGGAGAGCCTGAATGCCTCATCATAGGTGCCTTCAATCGGCACCACCTGCGCACCGTAGAGCACTGACTGCATGAGCTTGTTTGCCGGAGCGCTTTCGGGGACAAAGAGCACCACCTGCAGCCCGAAGGCGGCTCCCGCGCATGCCATGGCTGATCCCGCATTGCCCGTTGAGGCGAGTACCACAGCCTGCTCGCCGTGGTGGAGCGCTTGCGCGGCTACCATGAGCGACGCCCGGTCCTTGAAGGAGCCCGACGGGTTGAGACTGTCGAGCTTGAAAAAGAGCCTGGAGAAATGGTAACGGGAGGAGAGCTCCAGGGGCTTCACCAGGGGAGTGTTTCCTGCAGGGAATGCCCGGGTGTCGGGCAGAGGGTAGGGTGAGAAGGAGCTGAAGGAGCGTGCCTCATGGGGATCAGGCAGGGTGTTCTCCACCTCCAGCAGCCCTGAAATAAACTCCCCTGAAGGGGTTTTGGACGCGCAGGCAGGACAGAGATACCTAATCGTATCCCCGGGATAGCGCGTGCGGCAGTCCATGCACCGGTAGGTGAATTCCATGGAACCTCCTCATAGAGCACTGCCGAGCTTTTCAGCTCGGCAGGTACAGTACGTATCTACAGCAGTCCAACATCCGCGTTGAATGCTTCGATAAGCCGGTCTATTTCCGCAGACTGCTTCTGGATGGACTTCCAGTAGCCGCGGTCGTACCACTGGGCATTGAGCTCCTCGAACTCCTTGCCCTGCTGCTCCACCCAGGTGTAGTACTTAAGATTGTGGATCCTGAGGCGATCGTAATAGCCCAATTCCAATGCATGGGTGATATCCTGGCTGTAGAGGGACTTGTAGAGTGCCAGCGCCGCATCTTCCCGGGTGAATTCTCCCTTCTGCTCCCGGGTTTCCGCCACCCTGGAGGTGTACATGTCCATGGAGTCGGTAAGGACGGTCACGACGATATCATCCTCGTCCATCTCATAGTATTTTGCCATGGTGATGGCCCCCAGGATGTTCCCGATACCCGAGATGCCCAGGTAGTGAAGCTGCTCGATGGTCTGCTTGGGCACGCCCTTGGAGAGGAGGTATTCCCTGCCTGACTCCTCATTGAAGAGCCTGAGGATATCCATGCAGTCCTGGTCGTCGATGGCGATAACCATATCGGTGTTCTTCATGTTGTGTACCCAGGGCACATGCTTGTCGCCGATGCCTTCGATGCGGTGGTCGCCGAATCCGTTGCGCAGGAGCGTGGGGCACTGCAGCGCTTCCCCTGCGGCAATAGCAAGCCTGGGATAGTGCTCTTTGAGGAAATCCCCTGCTCCGATGGTGCCGGCAGAACCGGTGGTTGAGAAAAATCCCCTGACCTGTTCGGGATCGCCTGACTCCTTCATGAGGATCTCGTGAATCGCCGACGCGGTCACCTCATAGTGCCAGAGGTAGTTGCCGAACTGGTCGAACTGGTTGAAGATGACTATGGAATCCCCCCGCTCAGCGGTCAGTTCATGGCACTTGTCGAATATCTCCTTTACGTTGCTCTCAGTTCCCTTGGTGGCGATCACCTCTCCCGCCACAGTCCTGAGCCACTCAAACCGCTCCCTGCTCATCCCCTCCGGGAGGATTGCGATGGATTCACAAGTCAGGAGGGCAGAGTTATAGGCTCCCCCGCGGCAGTAGTTGCCCGTTGAAGGCCACACCGCCTTCTGCTTTGTGGAATCAAAGTTTCCGGTGACCAGCGCCGGTGCAAGGCAGCCGTAGGTTGCCCCAACCTTGTGGGAACCGGTGGGGAAGTACTTGCCCACCAGGGCGATGATCCGGGTCTTAATCCCGGTAAGCTCCGGGGGAAGTTCAATATAGTTCGGTCCGCCGAACCCCCCTCCTTGTATGGTGGGTTCGTTCTTCCAGGTGATCCTGAAGAGATTGACGGGATCCACGTCCCACAGACCAACGGTCTTGAGCTTCTTAACGATGGCATCGGGTATGAGGTCAGGGTTGCGCATCTGGGCAAACGTAGGATAGATGATGCCCTGCTCGCGGCAGCGCTCAACATTCTTGCTCCGGATATCCTGGTGTAAGGTGAGTGGTATCATGTGAAATCCTCCAAAACAGCAGCTAAGTTATGTAAAAAGGTGAAAAAATGCATTATCGCTCAATTTTTCCTATCGACACTGCATCATTCTACATATTTTATATACCATATGAAGCTTCAGGTCAAGCGGGAAGTTATCAGCAAATCATCTGATATGTTGCACATTGTTGCATATGCCGGTTGACAGTTTTTCCTCAGAAGGTACAATGGGAGCAGCATATAGTTCGGGGGGAAAACCATGGGAGATATCATGCGTCCGGTACCGTTCAGGGCTCTGATCGACAGGATCTTCGCCGAGGCACGGCTTCGGGGTGAGATATTCGGCATCCCCCTCGAGCAGATATACAGAAAGCAGGACAGCCGCATGTGGCCGGTATGCTCCCAAGTATGCTCGACCCCCGTAGGGCCCGCTGCAGGGCCCCATACCCAATTGGCACAGAACATCATTGCGTGCTACCTCTCCGGGGGCCGGTTCATCGAGCTCAAGACAGTGCAGCAGCTCGATACGCTGGAAATCGAGAAGCCCTGCATCGATGCCCGTGACGAGGCGTATAATACCGAGTGGTCCAGCGAGTTCACTCTTCCCAAGGCGTATGACGAGTACCTCAAGGCTTGGGTATGCATGCACCTGCTCCAGAGGCTCATAGAACCGCAAGGCTCCTTCATATATTCCATGAGCGTGGGCTACGATCTTGAGGGCATCAGAACTGAGAAGATGCAGCTGTTCATCGACTCCATGATTGACGCTTCGAGACAGCGGCGCTTTGCCGCTTACTGCGAAACCCTGGAGCATCTCCTGGAAGACGGCACGTTCGCTTCCGGTACCCCCTGGCACTTTGCTGCAGATTCCTGCAGGGGCATGACTGCGCACATTCCTGCATGCATCTCACCTACGGTGACCCTCTCCACCATGCACGGCTGTCCCCCCGAGGAGATAGAATCGATCTGCACCTACCTCCTTGAGGAGAAGCAGCTTGACACCTACGTGAAGCTCAATCCGACCCTCCTGGGATACCGGAGAGTCCGTGACATCCTCGACCGTCTCGGCTATGCGTACGTGAAGCTCTCGGAATCCTCCTTCACCCATGATCTGCAGTACCCCGATGCAGCGGCGATGCTCACACGTCTCATGGAAAGAGCTCACAAGCTGGGCAGGAAATTCGGGGTGAAGCTGTCGAACACCCTCGGTACCGTGAATGACCAGGGAGTGCTTCCCGGTGAGGAGATGTACCTTTCCGGCAGGGCTCTTTATCCCCTGACAGTCAGCCTTGCTTCTGAACTGGCCCGGGAGTTCGGTGGGAAACTGCCGATCTCCTTCAGCGGGGGAGCGAATGAAGAGGTGACGCCGAAACTGCTGGCAGCCGGCGTCTATCCGGTTACCGCAGCAACGGAGTTTCTCAAGCCCTCAGGATGCTACCGGCTCCACGACATGGCTGCGGCAAGCGAAGATGCAGAGCCGCCGGATCATGCAGGTCATGTCGATGCCGATCTCCTTGCTGAACTGGCAGAAGCCTCCCTAAGGGATCCCCAATGGAAAAAGGAATACCGGAATGAGGGAAGGGCTGCCGTCCCCGGGCCCCTGCCCCTGTACGACTGCTATACGGCTCCCTGCGTGCACGCCTGCGCGATAAGCCAGGAAATTCCTGAGTACCTCCATCTCTGCGGTGAGGGATGCTATGAGGAGGCCCTGGGGCTCATCTGGGATGCAAATCCCCTGCCGAACATTACCGGATATATATGCGATCATCAGTGCATGTACGCCTGCACGCGCATAGACTATGAGGGAACCGTCTCCATCAGGGAACTGAAGCGGATTGCCGCCGAACACGGGCATAAGGAGTTCCTTCTTTCCCTATCTTCGCCTCCTTCAATCGGCAGGAAGGCGGCTGTAGTCGGGGCCGGTCCTGCCGGACTTGCCGCTGCATCCTTTCTCGCCCGGGAGGGGGTGGAGGTGACGGTATTCGAACGGGAAGCGCGTCCCGGAGGGATCGTGCGCTACGTCATCCCCGGCTTCCGGTTCCCCGAGAAAGCCATCGATTCTGATGTAGAGCTCCTGACGGCTCTGGGAGTCACCTTTGTCTTCAATGCTGATGCAGATGCGGTTACTGCTGCTTCCCTCATGAGTCAGGGTTTTGATGCAGTCATCTATGCGATAGGAGCAGAAAAGAACCAGCCGCTTACGCTTGAAGAACCCAGCGACAAGGTGGTGAACTCCCTGGACTTCCTCTGGCAGTTCCGCAATGTGCCGGAAGACCTGAATCCAGGAAGGCGGGTCTTGGTGGTGGGCGGGGGAAACACCGCCATGGACAGCGCGAGAGCGGCCGCGGCCGTCGACGGGGTGGAGCATGTGCGGGTGCTCTACCGCAGGACCATAGATGAGATGCCCGCTGACATGGAGGAGTACCGCAACGCAGTCGCAGACGGGGTGCAGTTTACCTTTCTTGCCGCTCCTGTGTCCTACCGGAACGGAGTACTCAACTGCCGGGTCATGGAGCTCGGAGAACCCGATGCGGACGGCAGGAGAAGGCCTCTCCCTACGGGTGAGACCTTTGCCTGTGAAGCCGACACGGTGATTACTGCCGTGGGCGAACGTGTCGACAGCGAAGCGCTCAAGCGGTACGGCGTTCCCTTAACCGGGGAGGGCTGGGCTGCGGCAGACCCGGAAACCCAGGAGACCCCGGAAAGGAATATCTACGTCATCGGCGATGCGGCTGACGGGCCCTCTACGGTGGTCAGGTGTATCGCTTCAGCCAGACGGGCCGCAGAAGCGCTGCTCAGCCGTTTCTCTGCCGAGTCGGAACCCGAAGGGGAGTCCGGCTTAGAGGAACTGGGTGCAGGAATCGATGAGCTGGATCTTTTCCGGGAGGGAGAGCAGGCGTTCTACAGGGAGCTCACGTCCAAGAAGCGCTCGCACCGTCCGCAAGGAGTACTCGGCAATCTGGATGATGCCGCGTATGCCGGGATAGAGGCGTCACGGTGCCTTGAGTGCTCCTATATCTGCAACAAGTGCGTTGATGTCTGCCCCAACCGGGCGAATATCACGGTAGATACGAGGGAACTGGAGAGGTATGCGCATCCCTTCCAGATTGTCCACCTGGATGCGTTCTGCAACGAATGCGGCAACTGCGCGACCTTCTGTCCATGGGAGGGGAAGCCCTACACGGACAAGTTCACCATATTCAGCAGAAGGGATGACTTTGCAGGCTCCAAAAACCCCGGTATCCTCCTTGAGGGTGAGGAGCTCTCCATGCGCCTTGACAAAAAGGAGCATACCTGCAGGGTCTCAGGCGGAGTTCTGGAGGACGAAGCTTCAGCAGGGGAGCACGGAAAGCTCATTTCCCTGCTGCTTGCGGACTACCGGCACCTCTTCGGTGAGGTGGAGGCATAGCATGATAGTAATCAAGGGAGCACAGGGGATCCAGCTGGATCCATCAAAGGTATGGGATACCCTGGATATCGTCATTGATGAGGGGATCATTACCGCCGCACATCCGGGAGCCGCCGATGAGCTCACGGATGTGCCTGAGCGCGTCATAGATGCTTCGGGACTTACGGCGATGCCCGGGATGGTGTGTTCTCATCATCACTACTATTCAGCACTCTCCCGGGGGATCATCGCGCCCTTTGGCCCGATGAACGACTTCATATCCATCCTCAAAGAGCTC
This sequence comes from Spirochaetia bacterium, assembly GCA_007128345.1. Classification (GTDB taxonomy): domain Bacteria; phylum Spirochaetota; class Spirochaetia; order PWKH01; family PWKH01; genus SKXS01. Next base: position 162 of record SKXS01000221.1, on the reverse strand, counting down.
TGGTGGCGGGTGGACCGAGTTCTAGACGAAGAGGCGGTCTTCCTAAGCTCGCTGGTGAGCTCCATCGAGGCAATCAGCCGCGGAACCACCTCAGTGATCGATCATCACGCAAGCCCCTCCTGCATTGCGGGTTCCCTGGATGCGGTGAGGAGGGGATTCGAG
>SKXS01000008.1 GCA_007128345.1 Spirochaetia bacterium | reverse complement strand
TCCGGGTAGGTCTGCCGGTTATCGTGGTGTGCGTGGTTGTAGGACTTCTGCTTCCCCATGTGATCAACCGATGGATGAAGCTCCCTGTTCCCCTGGTCACGCTGATCAGCGTGGGGACCTCCATCTGCGGGGTCAGCGCGATCATAGCAACATCAGAAAGCCTCCAGTCAGAAAAAGAGCATACTGCATATGCAATTGCTGTCATCACACTCTTCGGCCTTGCTGCCACCCTGGCCTATCCACTGCTTGCCTGGAGCCTCTTTTCCGGCAATACTCTTGCCGCGGGGCTCTTCTTGGGAACAGCGATCCATGACACATCTCAAGTGGCGGGAGCCGCGTTCTTATACCAGGACTACTTCTCCGATCCCTTTGTCGTTGAAACGGCGGCAGTGGTCAAGCTGCTGCGCAACGGGCTGATGGTTGCTGTTATCCCCGGAATATCTTGGTATCATCTCAGGGTAAAGCGCATACACAGCGCTGAATCCGCGGGAGAGACGCACGGGCGAGTGTCTCTGCCGGGGTTCATACTCTGGTTTGTCGGTATGTCGCTGCTTCGGTCTGCAGGTGACCAGCTCTTTATTGTCCAAAATCTGCATTGGGCATCTTTCAATGCTGATCTGTGGAGAGCTGCTATCGGTATCAGCGCCACGGCATCATCGGTCTGTATCACCATGGCACTTGCTGCAGTTGGCCTCGGTACCTCATTCAGCGTATTCAAAGGCCTCGGCTTCAAGCCGTTTTTGCTGGGATTGTGCACCGCCATGTGTATCGGTGCTGTTGGCATCCTCATGATATTCCTGGTGGTGTAGCGCTATGGGAGTAGGAGAACTGTTCTGGGGCCTGCCGTTGACCTACGGGCAGGTTAGTCTTGCCATGCTGGTATTCTGTCTGGCTTCAGCACTGCAGGGGGTGGCAGGATATGGCTCAGTGGTGATCAGCGGTCCGTTTCTCGTGCTTATTGAGCCGCGTTTCATACCTGGGCCGGTGCTGCTGTGCGGTATCGTCATCACTTCCTTGGTGCTCCTGCGAGACGGACTCCAGGTGGAGCTGTCCCGTGTAGTTCAGCTGAGCCTGTCTCGGGCTGTCGGCTCAGTTATAGGCGTTCTGCTGCTGATGCAGCTGTCACCTGATGGGGCAGCTGCGGCACTCGCGGTAATAATGCTTGGAGGAGTAGGTGCAGGGATTGCCGGAGTGAAGGTCCGTCCCACCGTGAAGGGGTTGGCCATAACCGGGTTTATGTCGGGCATTGCCGGTACAGTTGCAGGACTGGCGGGAGCGGTAACCGCATTGCTTGTTCAGGATGAGCAGGGTATCAAGCTCAGGGGAAGTATGGCCGCATACCTGCTTCCTGGTGCTGCGGTGTCTGTCATCCTTATTGCCCTGGTTGGACGGCTTGGGGAAGTGGAGCTGAAGCTGTTTGTCCTGCTGCTTCCGTCGGTATGCATCGGGTACGGGATATCATCCCGTTACAGGCATACCCTTGACCGGTTTATCTCAAAACCCATGGTACTCTCGCTTGCATCCTTTGCAGCCCTCACAGTGCTGGGCAAGTTCCTGCTCAAGGTGTAGGACCGGACGCGTGGTGCTTTACACAAGGTGATAACCCGATTCCTTAACGTTCACAGAGGTGACCAGGCTGGCAAACCCTCCTGCAGGGCGGGAAGGAGCAACGGGATTTGCATAATCCCAGCTACCCCCGTCCCTTCCCGAATATGCGGCGTGGATGCTATCGTGCAGCTCCGTCCTTCAGCTCCTCTTCAGTAGCCTCACGTACATCTTCGATGGTGATGTCAAAATGGAGCTGCTCCCCTGCCAGGGGATGATTAGCGTCTAAGGTGACCTGGTCGCCTTCAATCTCCTTGATGGAAAGAATCTGCGTGCTTCCGTCACTATTATGCGCCTGGACCTGCATGCCGACGGAGATTTCAGCGTCTCCCTTGAACTGGTCTTTACCTACCTGGACGATCTTCTCTTCCTGGTATTCACCGTAGGCTTCTTCAGGTTCTACAGATACGGAGATCTCGTCACCGGTCGCTTTGCCCATAAGGGCTTTTTCCAGTCCGGGTATGATCATCCCCTTTCCTGCAATGAACGTCAGCGGTCCGCGCTGCTCGGAGGTATCGAGCACCTGACCGTTGTCGTTCTTCAGTGTGTAGTTCATCTGTACTACCGCTTTGTCTTGTATATGCATACGCACCTCATAACATGTATTTGATCAATGATGTTCTGCAAAACCATACCTTTATGAATTTAGAAAGACGTGAAACAAAGACATGATCTACGATGGGTATCAAAGATCTGTATCTATAACATAACAAAATACGGATGAAGGGGGAAGGGCAGGGGGAGAAAAAGCCCCATGCGCCATACGTGGGGCTTTTCCTGGAAGTCTGACTACTCCCAGTCAAGGAGACGTCGTTCTCCTTCAAGCTGCATGATGCCGGTGACGTCCTGGGAGACTTCGACGGTTCCGCGATAGGCTCCGGACTGATCATATACCGGAAAGTAGCGGATATGCACCTTTTTCCCCCGGAAATCAATCCAGAACTCAGCGCAGTCCCGCTCTTTGTTCCTAAAGGATTCCACAATCTTCTGCACGATATGTACACTCTTCGGGGGATGGCAGTTCTGTACATCCCGTCCGATAATTGACGGTGTCCTGGGGAACAGGCGGTCATCAGCAGCTGAGTAGTAACGGACCTGGTCATGTTCATCCACGAAGGTCACGTCAACAGGCAGCACCCGCAGCATCAGATCAAGCTGCTGTTGGGTAAGGTACCCCTCATTTAAGGGAATCTGTATTGGTTTGCTCATCATGTCCTCCTCATCCTCCCCATTGTACACCGGCTCAGCGGCCGCCTGCAACCTGGACTTCTGGGTCCCGGGGTGTGCTTCCCTGGGAATATCAAACCATGCATAGCCGATTTCGGGTTCTTCGCTTCTGATTTGCTCCCAATCTTTTTCAGAAAGCTTGATCATGGAGGTAGGGAAGAGAATTTTCTCTTCCATGAATATCATCTTGCCTATCTTCCGAGAAACCGCAGCAAACCGTGCCTTCAGTTCCTTCGGTACCAGCGCAGCATCAATGCCGGCAATGAAGTGCTTCATTGCATCCCTGATCTCATCGTGCTTGCCCCACATGACATTGGTCGGTCCGGTAAAACCCACTGCTTCCAGCTTGGGAAAGAGCTGGTTCTCCTTTCTCTGATAGTGCTTCTCGTAATTCCTCAGGTCTTCTGCGAGGGATTTCAGACGGGCGTACTCCTCGCTGCCTGAACGGCGCCGCATGCCCGTGAGACAAGTACGAATATCCTTGATCCTCCGTTCAGCCTCACGGTTTTCCCTCTTGTACGTTTCCACCGGATGGCCTGCCGGCTGTGCCTGCTCACTATGCTTCTTCAGGGAATCCTCGAACACCTCTACATGAATTTCGCAGAGCTCCTGGATCGACTTAACGGGAAACCCTTCGTTGACCAGCGACTGCTCCATGGCAGCAATCTCTTCTGCTGAGAGATGCTCCAGGAGATAGTGAAATTCCCGTTTGAGATCGGCAACGGAAGCCCCGTCATGGAGCCGCCGTATGAGTATCTTCAGCTGTTCCTCTCGGGAACTCTTTTCAAACTGTGTGCCCATAGATGTATCCTCCTGCACTCAGGTATGTCATAAGAGTAGTGAATATCTCAGGAGGAGACTGTGATCTAGGTTACGGCAGGCTTGTTTTTTCTGGGACGAAGGGCCCTGTCTTACGGCATGGGTAAGAAAAACTCATAGAGTCGATTCAATGAAGGTCAATATGCATCAGTCGTACGTTTTTTCCAAGCACCTGCTGTACCTAAAGTTGACAGAGAGAACGCAGATAAGCAGCCATAGGGAATCAGCGTGCACCAATTACAAGACATCACCGGTAATTAGGGCAGAATTTGAGGTGTATGAGAGGGTGCAGCGGTTCTCATTCAGGAGATAGCTGATAAACGAATTGATGCAGCTTCTCATAAGGATGTAGGTCACATGATTCAGCATGATGCCGAAGTGCTCGACCGTGAGCTTGAAGAGGTCATCAGGGGAAACAGGTTGTCTCATGAGCTTGAGGAGAACTTCGGTTACCTCAAGGATGCGGCGACGGTTTGCTTCTGCAGCTTCGGTGATCTCCTCCGCAGGCTGTCCATGGCTTGGCAGAAAACAAGAGGCTTCCACTCTCCGGAGGTGTTCGAGGGTTTCCAGGGCTGTTTTGACATCATAGAGAAAGGGAATCCTGTGACGCTCAAGGAGATCCTGCGGAATGAATGCATCTGCAGTGAAGCACACGCCGTCCGGTGTGAGGATGCCTGCCATTGAGATGCTGTGCCCGGGAAGGTGCAGGGTCTGCAGGGGAGTTTCTTCGATGCTGCCTGGAGGCTGAAAGACCGCGGTCACTCTGCTCGGCTTAGCCATGAGGAGCTTGCCTGTAATACCGCCATGGGGAAACCCACCGTAGAGGAACGCGGGTTCCAGTTCAGGGCAGGTGATGAAGTACGCTTCCCGTTCGGGAGCCCAGATCGGGCATCCCGTCTGCCGCTGCAGATATGCGTTGCCTCCGATATGGTCTGCATGGGAGTGTGTATTGATGATTCCTCCAAGCTTCAATCCGGAAGCACGCAGAAGGCGGAGCACGCGCTTTGCTGCATCACGGTCTCTGCCGGAATCAATGAGATACGCATCGGTTCCCGATACATATACCCCGATGTTTGCGGCATCAGGCATGTAGTATGTGTGTTTTCCCAAAGAGATGAGGTCAGGGTGTACCATACACAGGCTACTGTACCACAGGATCTGCATTTGGAGAACACCCACAGGTAAGAGGGTTGAAGCTGTCTGCCGCAGGGGGTACGATAATTTCGTTTTACCCAAAGACAATATCACTTTCAAAAGAGGGATTTGAAGCAATTGTCGTGCAGGACCTTGACAGACGGGTATTGAGTTGAATAGACTCAGTTCTACGAGAAATGCACTAATCTATATCAGGAGCAAGAATATGGAAAGCTTACTATACAGTTTGTTAGCCGGTACATCCACCGCATTGGGAGCCATTGTCCT
>SKXS01000158.1 GCA_007128345.1 Spirochaetia bacterium | reverse complement strand
TTTCCTGTTTCATGACGTACTCCCTGTCAATCGGTTTACTAATACGTGCTGCCCCATGTAGAACTCGCGCATGTGCTCATCCTCCAGCAGTCCCATTATTCATTCAGCAAGGCCCTGAATGTGCTTACTTTCTGCGGATCTACTGTCTTCTCAATTTCTGCCCACTTTGCCCCAAGCGCCACATCAAGAAAGCGCTCGGCATCAGCAGGAGAGAATTCATTGACGATCATGCCTGCATCAAGGAGCTTCTGCTTCATGGCATTGGCGCTTGCAGTGAGGGATTGTTCAGTCTCAACTTCCAATTCTACCATGACATCTATCATGAGCTGCTGAAGATGCGCAGGAATCTGGTTCCACTTGTCCTGGTTCACCAGAACCGAGGTAAGTGCTGAATTCAGTGAGTAGGGCAGCCAGTAGCGGGTAACTTCATATAAACTGTCATTATAGTGACTCGTCATGACACCCGCAGTACCGTCTACAATTCTTCTCTCCAATGCACTGTACTTCTCTGCAAGGCTCACCATAACGCCGCTGCCGCCCCAGGCAGCAAGTGCGCGAATATTAGTCGGCCCTGCGGCAAACCGCATTCCTGCAAGTTCTTCAGGCTTGCTTATAGGCTGGTTGATGAACACATAATTACCGTCTTCGTACGAAGCAAAACTGCCGAGGAACATAATATTTTCAGTCTTGAACTCATCAATAAGAAAATCATGGGCACCGCTCTCCCGCCATGCGGAAGGATTTAGATTCCCGAGGTTCATGCCTCCGGTCAGCGGCAGCAGGGATTCATGGGTTGCGCTGAATGTCATGAGCATGTCGAATACACCTGTACGAAGCGCCTGCGGTTGATCATAGATTGGGGTAACTTCACTTGCTCCAACGTATTCAATCCTCAGTTCTCCCCCCGCTTGTTCATTCACCCTGTCCATGAACACCTGAAAAGGCGCTGCATTTACGTGGGTCAATGGGGCAAAGGATATTGCCCTCAGCACGATCGGTCTTGTCTCTGTCTGCCCTGCTGCGCTCAGAAGCGAAACTGACATCACAAAGATCAGACACATGATCATAAAACACTTCGTTTTCTTCATGGTACGCATAAAACCTCCTTTGTGTATATTGCCTGTAACAGATATTGCAGCCTTACTGAGATGCATGCACTAATACTTGGAAAACATAAAAAATTGTATCCTTCTTTTTGGTATAACACAAGAAAAAAATAAAAAACTATGTAAAGCTAAATAATTTCAGAATTATACACTCACTCTTACCAAAGATTTGTATGGATAGTATACGCATGCATGCCTTTCCGTCCTCCGACGCAGGTGCTATACTGGCTGCAGGAGCCAGTTCATGAAACGCAGCGAAATAAACCAGTTCATCAAAGAAGCAGAGCAGTTCTTCCAGAAGCACCAGTGGCACCTTCCCAGATGGTGCGGCTGGAATCTTCAGCAATGGCGTGAGCACCATGAAGCCTGCGAAGATCTATTTTCAGGCAGACTGGGATGGGACCTGACTGACTTTGGAAAAGGGGATTACCTCCGGTTCGGCCTGCTGTTAGTTACCTTGCGCAACGGCAGACCTGACAGTCAGGGAAAATGCTATGCCGAGAAGATCATGATGGTCCGGGAAGCACAGGAGACACCCCTTCATTTCCACTGGAGCAAACAGGAAGACATCATCAACCGGGGTGGAGGAAAGCTGGTCTTTGAGCTCTTTCTTTCAACCGATACCGAAGGATTGGCTGACTACCCGTTTACTCTTGCACGGGACGGAGTCAGCATCCCAGTTGAGCCCGGGGCACCCGTGGTACTGGATCCCGGTGAAAGCCTCACCATAGATCAGCGGGTGTACCACCGGTTTTACGCCCTGCCTGGACATGGGCCGGTACTCTGCGGAGAGGTAAGTTCAGTCAATGATGATGACAGGGACAACCGTTTCTACGAGCAGATCGACCGATTCCCCGATATATATGAGGATGAAGCACCCTACCGTCTCCTGGTAAGTGACTATGCATCTATCATCTGAGCTGTGAAGGACCATCGGCACCGGCATGACCGTCCCACCAGGCAGGAGTGATCGGTGCCCTATTCCTGGCCGGCAAGGTCAAAGAGCCTCTGCAGTTCATGCTGATAACCAGGATAGTGATCCTTGATCGAAAAGATTTTCCAGAAAGGCTGCGACCCGATGCGTATGAGCCTTCCCGCATGCCGATACCCGAAGAGAGCAGGCGGGATGGAAGCGAAGAAATCACGTCCCATTACTACGCGGATCATGTGCTCATGTGCCTCTTCAAGCGCCTGTGCAGCCCGTATATTCAGGACACGGGGGGTGCCGAAGGTCACCAGGGTGACGCAGTGTTTTGGGTAGGCATGGTACAGGTCAAAGAAGGCGATGGTTGCTACCATACCCCCTGCGCTGTGACCGATGATAAAGAGGCAGTCTCCCTCGAATTCCCTTACCCGATCATGCACCTCGTCGTATACGCCTTCATACCTGCTGAGCATACCTTTATGTGCCTTGTACTGCGGATTATCGGTAAAGAACAGCGGAGTCAGCCTGATCTGATAGTTGAGCTGTGCATCTATGGATACTTCAGGGGCCTGAGACGACCTGAATACCAGATACATCGTCCGGCCATCCCTGACAGCAAGTCCGAGCGTATTAGTCGGTTCGTGGGAGAAGTAATCCAGGTCCCATCCAGTATCCCGCCATGCATCACGTTCCCTCCATACTGCCAGGCACAAGGAATAGCAGGTATACAGCAGGTCTACCGAGGGGAACTCTTCGTCATAAAGCTGGGACACATGTTCACCCTTAGGAAATGTCTGACATCCGGCAGACAGCACCATCATGCAGAGGATAATTCCGAGAAGCACCCGGACTCCAATCCGGTTCTGTAGACTTTTATGATCCATACTGTCCTGGTGCATGTACATCCTTCTGTTCACCTGCCCTCGGGTACCTGAAAGTATACCAGATCCTCAGCTGTCCGGTAACCACTGCGGCATGAAATCTCTCCCCGCTTCCCTATGTTCTCTGCGAGCTCTACACAGAGGAAGGATTTTCAGATAGAGTTGTCATACGAGAGGGAGGTGTTCCATGACCCGAAACACGCTGGATGCGAAACTGTTTCCCCAGGACATTCCTGTCCTCTGGTGTCCCGTCATTACTCCATTTTCATCACCCGGCGTTCCAGATATTCAGCGGCTCCACGCACTGCTTGAAGAAATTGCTCCTTCAGTCAGGGGGATCCTCATCCCCGGTTCAACCGGCGAAGGATGGGAGATGAGCGACCAGGATATCCTCTCCCTTCTCGAGGGTGTGCTGCCGAAATCAACATCCCTGGGCCAGCATCTGCTCATCGGCGCACTCAAGCCGACTGCAGAAGAGACCATCGAGTCCATCAATTCAACCTTGCGCTGGCTTCTCAGGCATACCGGTGCAGCCGATGCGCATGCAGCTATGGACACATGCGCTGTGGCCGGATTTACCATATGCCCGCCTGCAGGCTCCAACCTCACCCAAAAGCAGCTATGCGGCGGCCTGGAGTCGGTGCTGCGCACAGGAGTGCCTGCAGCACTCTACCAGCTGCCCCAGGTTACCGGCAATGAGATAGCCCCGGAGACGGTTCAGCACCTCGCAGAAAAGTACGAGAACTTCTTCCTGTTCAAGGATACCAGCGGAACTGATACCGTTTCACTCAGTATGCTGGACTTTCACGGGGTGTTCTTCGTCCGGGGTGCTGAAGGCAGCTACGCGAACTGGCACAAGTTTGGCGGAGGCCCCTATGACGGATTCCTTTTGAGTACCGCAAATTCCTTTTCCCGGGAACTGGGACAGGTCCTCAGGATGCTTGAAGCAGGGGACCGTAAAGAGGCTGAAACCCTCTCAAACAGAATTACTGCGTGTGTGAACGAAGTCTTCCCGCAGGCCGGCAAAGTCGGTGCGGGCAACGCTTTTGCCAACGCCAACAAGCTCTTTGACCACCTGAGGGCCTGGGGCCCTGAAGCGGAACAGAAGCCCGGACCTATGCTGTACGGCGGGATGCGGCTGGGGACTGATCTGATATCCCTCGCACGTACGGCCATGGAATCCAACGGATTTGACTTGTCCAGGGGATACCTGCAGGTGTAATGCAGAAAGTACTATGGACATCTTGCCTGTACAGTTCGAGCTGGGGTCAGTGGATCTGTGGTATAATCCATGACAGGAAACTGAAAAGAAAGGAACCCGCTTGCCATGGAACTATGCTCTGTTGACCATGCCGCCCGGATAATCGGCATCTCGCCTGCTACGCTCCGGAACTGGATAAAACTGGGTCTCATCAAGCCGGCTGTCTCCAAACCGCTGATGCTTTCTGAAGCTTCACTGCGCAAGCTTATGGACAATGTCCGCTCAGGCAGGGTTCCCAGGCTGCAGTCCCGGGCAAATAAAACACAATCCGCCATGCGGACAGTCGCTGCATCTGGTGCAAACAGCTCTCCTCAATTCATCGCATCAATACGTCACATCCTTCAGGCAATGAAGGACCATGATTTGGCAATAGAGCCCGTTATATTTCTGGCCTCAATGAACCTGTTATTACAGAAGAAGGAAGCTGCCGGCATGGACAGCAGCCTCAGTACGTGCCCGTACAGACAGGTCACCCGGTGGAGGCGAAGATGCGTACAGTCATGCATGTCCGATTGGCATGATTCGTTGGGAGATACATACGAACCGGAAAGGTACCGATGCATCCACCCCCTGATCAAACCGGTGAGCGGTACGGATTTTCTCGGGGTTCTGTACCAGTCGCTGCTGACAGACGGAAAGAAAGCACGCCACGGCTCCTATTATACACCCCAGCCCCTTATTGACCGGGCATTCTCGGATGCGGCAGGTGATGTTGTGAGATTTCTTGATCCGTGCTGCGGCTCAGGCCAGTTCCTGGTAGCAGCGGCCAGGCACTTCTCTCTTCAGCCGCAAGAGATATACGGGATTGATTCAGACAGGCTGGCTGTGCAGATCGCCAAGCTGCATCTCATGCTCGCCTACCCGGAAGATGAGTTCTCACCCCGCATATACTGCATGGATGCCTTGGCTGACTTT